>JBDSFL010000032.1:0-3423 GCA_039919545.1 Thermoanaerobaculia bacterium
AGCGGCCGGCCGGATTCCTTCGCGTGTGCGGAACGCCCCGCGCGCGCTCGACCTCGATCTGCTGCTCTACGGCAGCCGGATCATCGCGTCACCCCGGTTGACGGTGCCTCATCCGCGCCTGTCCGAACGTCGATTCGTGCTGGTCCCGCTCGCCGACCTCGTGCCTCGTCGGGTCGTCCCGGGGCTGCGACGCACGGTCGCCACGCTCTTGAGGGATGCGCCCGCCGGCGAGGTGGTGCGAATCGGCCGAGTGAACCTCAGGCCACCGGCCCGCTCTCGGTGAGGACCATGATCTCGGCGCGGGGAATGGTCTCGAAGAGAGAACCGAGCGCGGTGGGAGCGCTTTCCTTCCGGAGCTTGGACGAGGTTGCCAGCACGAAGGCCGGCACGCCCGCGCGGCGTGAGGTGTCGAGCAGCGCTCGCGTCCCCACCTTGTTCACGAGACCGTCGGGATGCACCGCATCGGCACCCACGAGCACCACGGAATTCCCGACGTAGCCGGCCGGCCGGCGAGGCGCGGCCTCGGGCGGAACGAGAGACAGCAGCAGGAAGTCGTCACAGGTGCGTGTGCGAATACCCCGGTCCGCCAGCTCGCGCGCCATTCGCGCCCCTTCGGCACCGGGCCGGCTCTCGGCGACGAGGACGCAGAGCTTGCGTCCCGACGCGGCCAGATCTTGCAGGACCGACGCGACCGTTCCGCTCTTGGAAAGCGTGAAAACGAGCAGCGGGCCTTTCGGAAGGTAGGGAATCACGATGCTCGACAGGCGCTGCCCGCCTCGCTTGTGCTCTTCGATCCGCGCTCGCAGCAGGGTACGAAAGGCTTCGGCCGCTCCCGCGGACTCTGCCTGCTCCGAAAGGTCCGAAAGCTGCTTGGCCAGCTCGCGCACATTCGCCATGTGCGGAAAAATTTCTACGAGACGGGAAGGGAGGGTCTTCAGCGCGGACGCGGCGTCCACGTCTCCCGCACGATCGAGGACCGCCAGGAGATTGCCTTCGATCTCCGATGCGCCGGAGATGCCGTCGGACAGGACGACGTCTAGCGCGCTGTCCAGCTCGCCAGGAGAGCTTTCGCTTCGGCCTGAGTCTTCCGGTCTTCCACTGGAAACTCCGCCGAGGGCGTGTCTGCCGTCAAGGATTCGAGCATCGCTCGCGACTCCGGCCGCTTCGTCTTCTCGTAGTCCCACATCGCCTCCGCGAGATAAAGCCTGTTGAAGAAATTCCGGGACCCGGCGCGGTTCGCGAGGCGCAGGTTCTTCATCGCCTCCTCGCGCGACGCCCAGCCCGTGAAGAAAGGGACGGAAGGAGTCTGGTGATGGAGACGCCCGAGGACGCGATATCCGCCCCCCTCTTCGAACGACGGATCGAGCGCGATGACGGCGGCCGCGTAATCACGGATCTTGGCCGCCGCGCCCTGCTTCACCGCGGCGCTCTTTCCAAAAGCCAGCGCCCACTTGCCCCAATCGACGGCAGCCCAGTAGAAGCAGGCGATCACGGCTCTCTGCCCCTTCACGACGGGGGCCAGGTCTACAGGAGTCGCATTCGGACGCGGTTTGGCCAGCGGCGCGACGCGCCGGACGATCGCGAGCGCTTCGTCACCGACCACGCGCCCGGCGTCGAAGATGTTCTTTTTCTGGGTGGGGTCCTCGGTCGTGTACTCACCCTTGAAGTACAACGCGCGCATGAGGCGCCAGCGCGCCTCGAGAGACGCGGGCTCATGGCTGATGATCTGGCGGCACGCGGCGATGAGCGCATCGACGGGACCCGGGATCGCCTGCACCCCCGTTGCCCCATCTGAACGCCGGCTCCAGAGCAGATCGGCTTCGGCCAGCGCCGCATCGGTGCGTTCGGCGCCCGCCTCAGGACTCCGCGTAACCGTTGCCAGCGGCACCGAGGGCTCCTGTGCACCAACCGACAATGCGTGGGTGCTGACGAAAAACAGGGCGAGGGTGGCGAGCGCCAAGGCAATTCGGGAGGGAAAACCATTGCCTCCGAAATTTTCCACGTTCATCGCGCGCCCATCTTATTCGCTCTGCTCGATTAATAGGAGAGAAGTCCTCTTCCGTCGATTCTCCGGACGAAAATCCAGCAGCATTCGGGAATTCCGAAGCGTGGGACCATCTGCGTTGTTGCCGCGACTTCGAGGTCACCCGGGCCTCGTTCGCCGCGGACGCCTCGCAGCTGGACCCGCGGCGCTCCCAACGAAAGACCACGACTTTACGGCGGCCACCCCTAGAATGGCGCGTTTCTTGCGGTTCAATGAAATGATCGCATGCGAGGTGTCCCAATGGCCGACGAGCCTTCGAAGCCCGAGAACGAACCCGCTCCTCAGACCGTGCAGTTCACGATCGATGAGGCCGTTGCCAACGGCGTCTACGTGAATTTCGCCAACATCATCCACAACCCGGCCGAGTTCGTGATCGACTTCGGTCGGATCGTGCCAGGCCGAAACGACGTCCGCGTGCTCTCGCGCATCCTCACGTCACCGGTCCACGCCAAGCAGCTGCTCAATGCTCTCGCGCAGAACGTGGCCCTCTACGAAAAGACGTACGGCCTCATCAAAACCGAATTCGAAACGCCCAGCGTGCCCGGCGTCCCCACGACCGTGCGCCCCAACTGAAACCAGAAGAAGAACGGAGACATCCCGATGAGCCCTCTTTCCGGAGCTCGGGTCCTGCGGACATTGCTGAGCGCATTTTTTCTTTGCCCGCTCGTCGGGTTGTCGGCCCCCGCCGCAAAACCGGTAGCGGCGCCCCTGCCCCCCATCTACGACACCGAGCTGCTCGGAAACCGCGAGCTCAAGACGAAGGTCGAGGTCGGGCAGGCGACCAATCGACGGATCCTGATCGATTTCGGCACCAACGACTGCAGTGCGTGTCGCGTCGTCAACAAGGCGATCCATGAGCCCGTCTTCTTCAGGGAGCTGGTCAAGCAGTTCGTTCCCGTGCTCATCGACGTGACGCCCGGCACTCCGAACGCCGCCATGCTGAAGGAATACAGCATCGACGCGAAGAAGGGCCTTCCGGCGTTCGTGCTTCTCGACGTCGAGGGAAACGTCATCGAGGCAACCACGAAGGGCGAGATCACGGCGCTCGCGAAGAATGGAAAAGAAGCGGTCCAGGAGTGGCTCCTGGCTCGATTCCAAAAGACGCAGTAGTCGCCACTTCGGTCTGACCGCCGAACCGAGGCCGCCGCACCGAGGCCGCCGCACCGAGGCCGTGGCAGAATATCTTCACGATGTCCGATCCGGATTCGGGAGATCTGCTCCTCGTGGCGGCGGGAGACTCGGCGGCTTTCGACCGTCTCATCGCGCGCTGGCGGCGACCCGTTTACGCGCTCTTCGAGCGGACCCGAGAGCCGTCGGCCGCGCTCGAAGCGGCCAAGCAGGTTTTCCTGCGGCTTTCGGAGACCGCACGCTCCTATGCG
>JBDSFL010000224.1:0-8539 GCA_039919545.1 Thermoanaerobaculia bacterium
CATCAGGAAGATCAGATCGCCGTTGCAGCGCACGAGGGTTTCGCCCGCGCGCTCCACCGTCAGGTAGCGCCGGAGGGCGTCGGCGAGGTATTCCGGGATGCAGTGGTGCAGAAACCGGCGGTTGTTCAACCCGGTGAGAGAGTCCGTGACGCTGAGCGCCACCAGGTTCTCGTTCGCTCGCGCCAGCTCGCGCGTGCGCTCGCTCACGAGCGCCTCCAGCTCGCGATTTCGCGTGCGGAGCACCGCCCCGCGCCAGCGGACGGCTCCCGCCACGAGCGCCGCGAGGACCAGGAGGCCGATCAGCCGGGCGAGCGGCGTCTGCCAGGGGGCCGGACGGATGCGGAACGAGACCGAGCGAGGGCTGCTCCACGCGCCTCCCTGCGTGCGCGCCCTCAGGTCGAAGCGGTAGCGAGCGGGGGAGAGGGACGTGTACGCGAGCAGACGCTCCGGGGTGAGCTTCCAGTCGGAGTCCACTCCCTCGAGCCGCACCTGAAATTCGACGAGCGACTCGTTGAGGAAGCTCAGGGCCGCGAACGAGACGTGAAAGTCTCGCTCGTCGTGCGGGAACTCGAGCGCCACCGCAGCGGGATCAAGGGGCAGCGCTCGCGTGTGGACGCGCGCCGCCAGGATGATGGGGGGTGGAGGCACGGGGGCGGGCTCCTCACCGCGCGGCACGTAGCGGCTGAAGCCGGTGCTCGTCCCCACGAAGACCTCGCCGTTCTCGTCGCACAGGAAGGCCATCGCGTCGGTGTCTTCCGCCACGAGCCCTTCCCCCACGCCGAAGTGCCGCACGCCCCGGGAAGAGATCACGTCCACGCCTTTCCCGGTGCCGACCCAGAGATTTCGGGCGTGATCCTCACCCAGGAGGAACGCCTTGCCCGAGGCGAGCTTGCCGTGCTCGTCGAGTCGTTCGGCTATCTTGATCCGCACGACGCCCGCGTCCTCCGACACGGTCAGGCGCACGATGCCGAGCGGCTCGAAGTAAGCGACCCACAGGTCTCCCGCGGCGGTCTCGAGCGCGTACGACACGTGATCCCGCGCCAGGCCGTCCGCCGTCGTGAAACGGAGCCAGCCCGCGGCCGAGCGGCACGCCAGGCCGAAGTCGCCGGCGGCCCACAACCGGCCCGAGCGATCCTGCAGGATCGAGTGGAACCGCTCGGTGCTGGTACCGCGAGGCACCTGCGCCCGCTCGAAACGGTCGCTGCCCGCGCGCTTGAAGAGGAGTCCGGCTCCGTTCGTGGCCGCCCACAGCGTTCCCTCCCGGTCCAGCAGGATCTTCATCACCGACTTGCCGGCGATCCCCTCCGCGCTGCCGTATCTCCTCACCGCGCCCGAGGGTTCGATGCGCAGCACCTGCGCCGGGATTCCCGCCGCCCAGACTCCTCCGTCGGGAGTCTCGGTCAGCGAACGGAAGGCCTGGCCATCGGTGCCGGGCAGCACGTCCCAGCCCCGCGCCGTCGAGCGCGCCACGCCCTTGTCGGTCCCCACCAGCAGGCGATTTCCACGCGACGCCCCGAAGCCCCAGGTCACGTCGCTCGGCAGGCCGGTGGCACGCGTGAAAGACGTGAAGGCGCCCCGTCCGAGCATGCGGTGCAGCGCGAGACTCGCGATCCAGATCGAGCCCTCGCGGTCTTCCATGGCGTCGCGAGCCCACTCGGTGGGGAGCCCTTCGGCGGCGCCCACCACCCGCCATGTCACGCCGTCGAAGAACGCGACGCCCCGATCGGTGGGGACGAGCAGGTTCCCCATCCGGTCCAGCGACAGGTATCCGCTGTCGCTGGTGGAGGGGAGATGGGCGCTCTCGTCGGTGAAGCGCGGCTCGGGCTCCGCCTTAGACCACAGGTGCGCTCCGGAGCGGGCCCAGAGCCTCCCGCGGCGATCGATCACCACTGCATCGACCTCCTCGCGGCCCATCTCGTCCGGGCTCGGAAGGGAAGTCCAGCGTCCGTCCGCCTCGCGCACGCCGATCTTCCCCGGGCCCGCCGCGACCATGCGGCCGGTCGTGCGCTCGGAGAAGACCGCGGTCGACGCGCCGGTCCAGCCAGGCACGGGCTCGACGCTGCCGGCCTTCGTGAGACTCCAGAGGCCGGCGTCGTCCGCGATATAGAGCGTGTCGTGCGCATCGGCGGCGATGGCGTTGGCCTCCGGGCGAAGCGGTGAGCTCAGCCCCGGCGGCACGTGGAACGACGTGCCGTTCCACCGCACGATGCCGTGCGTGGTGGAGGCCCAGAGTCCGCCGTCGCTCGTGGCGACGAGGGCGTTGATGAATGTCGATGGGAGCCCCTCGTCGAGCCCGAAGCGGGTGAACTGGCGCCCGTCGTAGCGGTACAGCCCTTCCTGCGTGCCCGCCCAGATGAAGCCCACCGCATCTTGCGCGATCCGCCGCACCGCCGCGTTCTGGAGCCCGAGCTCGGGACCATAAGTGCGGAACGGGATGCGGCCGGGAGGGATCACGCGCTCGGCGGACAACGCGCACGGCATGAGGAGCAGGGCGAGAAACGCGTGCGTCGGGAGGCCCCGGCTTCGTCTCGCCAACCGAGGGAGCGCGCGCCCGGGGAGATGCATGTGTATGGAAAGCTACACCCAACGCGGCTCTCGTGGTTCGAATCCGCGCGGGGGGCTCGAAACCGCCCGGGGGGCTCGACCGCATGCCCGCGATGATCCAGGGAACGAACGACTGCCGTATCTCAAACGAGGGCGGAGCTATCATCGCGTAGCTCTCCCATTGCTCTTGGAGGATCCGCATGAGCTCTCTTCTCTATTTCGAGGATCTTCCGGGCCGGCACGCCAGGCTCGAAACCGCGTTCAACCGGCTCGACCCGAGCCTCAGGCTTCCCACGCAGGCCATCGGGCGCCGGTACGCCATCGGCTGCGTGGCCGTGGAGATCACGCAGCGCTGCAACCTCGACTGCACGCTGTGCTATCTCTCGGAGTCCTCCGAGAAGGTGAAGGACATCCCGCTCTCCATCATCCTGGCGCGCTTGGCGAAGGTGCGCGAGACCTACGGCGACGGCGTCGGCGTGCAGATCACCGGCGGCGACCCGACGCTGCGCCAGCGCGACGAGCTGGTCACGATCGTCAAGGAAGCGGCGCGCCTCGGGCTCGAGCCCTCGCTGATGACGAACGGCATCAAGCTCACGCGCGATCTCGCCCTCGACCTGAAGGCCGCCGGAATGACCGACGTCGCCATCCACGTGGACCTCACGCAGGAGCGCAAGGGGTACGACACCGAAGAGGCGCTGAACGCCGTCCGCCGCGAGTACATCGAGCGCGTGCGCGGCGTGGGGCTGCACGTGATCTTCAACACCACCGTCTATGCCGGTAATTTTCACGAGATTCCGAAGCTCATCCAGTTCTTCAAGGCCAACGCCGACGTCGTGAGCCTCGTCTCCTTCCAGATCCAGGCGGCTACCGGGCGCGGCGTCATCACCGAGCGGGCGGACGAGATCACGCTCAAGAACGTCCGTCAGAAGATCGCCGACGCGTGCGAGACCGACATCTCGTGGGACAACATCCGCGTGGGACACCCGGACTGCAACTCGGTCGCCTTCACGCTGGTGGCCAAGAACAAGATGCTCGATCTGAACCGTGACCCGCGGCTCTATGCCGAGATCATCCGCGCCACCACCGACATGAAGCTCGCCCGGGTCGATGCGCTGGGAACCGCCGTGCGGATCTTCCTGTGGTCGCTCGGGCAGCCCCGGCTCGTCTTCCTCTTCCTGCGGCATCTGGCGATCTTCGGGGCGCGCAACGCTCGCGCGCTGTGGGCGGGCCGCGGCGAGCTGCGCAAGCTCACGCTCATCATCCACAACTTCATGGACGCCTCCGCGCTCGTCCCCGAGCGCATCGACGCGTGCAGCTTCATGGTCGCCACCGACCAGGGTTTCGTCTCGATGTGCGCGCACAACGCGCAACGCGAGAGCTTCATCCGCAGGCCCGTCGAGGTCGAGACGGCCGAAGGGGTCCGCGTGTGGGATCCGCTCACGGGGGCCACGGTGGAATCCGTCTCGCGTCCCAGCCCCGCGTCTCGCGTCCTTCCCTCGGCGCTCTCCAGCATCCCCGTCCCGGTGACGCCGCACTCCGGATCGTCCCTGCCGGCGCACGCTTCGGGAAAGTGATTTGGGCTGGCTGTTCGGAAAGAAGCCGCCCCGGGTCGATCCGCCGTCGGTGCTGGGCCGCAGCGCCATTCCCCGCGACGACGATCGTGTCGGGCCGGCGCCGCCGCCTCGGCCCACGCTCCAGCAGCCCGGCCTGAGCTTCCACTCGTTCCGCGCCCCGTACGAAGGGCGCGCGGAGCGAGCCGTGACGCGGATCGAGCCGGGGGAGCGCTTTTCGGCGCGCACGGCCCGTTCGCTGCTGGTGCTGTCGGGCGCGCTGGAAGCGGACGACGCGGAGGCCCTCCTCTCCCCCGGCGACCTCCTGGTGTGCCTGGCGTCGGTGAGCGGGGGCGAGACGCGCTATCGCGCGGCGTCCGGCGGCGCGGTCGTGCTCCTGGACGACCCGGCTCCCACAGCTCCCGCAGCTCCCACGGAACCGGCGTCCCCGGCGCGCCGCATCGTGCGGGACGATCTCGTGGGCAAACCCTTCCCGGGCATCACCGGCATTCGCGCGCTCGCGCGTGACCCGTCTGGCGTGGCCGTGAGGTTCGGTCCGCCCCCCGGCGCGCGCTGGGTGATCGTCGGCCTGCGCTCGATGGCCGTCTTCGTCGGCAAGATGACGCTCATCGAGAACGACGAGCCGCGCGACGTGACGGCGGGAAGCCTCGTGCTGGTGGCCGATCCCACGGCCACGCTCTATGTGCAGGCCGGAAACGACGCCGCCATCGCGCTCGGTTTCGCCAGCCCCGGCGTTCTCGTCGCGCTCGGCTGAACAGCCCGACGGGCCGTGAGCACCGTCCCGCCTTGGAGCGGGCATCGGATCGAACCAGGAATCCGCACGGCCGGGTGTCAGAATGCGGCCCTGCGGAGGTTCCCCATGACGAGCGCGAACACCCCATCGGAGTCGACGAACGCACCCGGGGCGCGTTCGCGCGAGGTCATCCCCACGCCGAACGCGCGCGGCGAGATGATGTCGCAGAGCTCGCCCTCCCGGTACATCGCCAAGGTGAGCCTGGCCTCGCGCAAGGAAGTGCTGCGGCCCATCGACCCCGACGAGCTCCTCGTCAGCGCGCACCGCGACAACAACCCCATCGAGGTCGCCGCGCAGTACATGGCGAGCCGACTGATCCAGCTGACGGGCAACGAGGAGAAGGTTCGCGACGGCCTGCGCAAGATGAACATGCTGGGAGCGATGCTGGCGGAATCGATCGGCTCGGCCACGGGCTCCAAGGCGCTCGAGCGGCAGACGAAGAGGCTGATCGGCGTCTCGGACCGCGACGTCTTCTTCCAGTTCCGCGAGACGACCCACCTCACGGAAAAAGAGGTGAAGGCACGCACCGCGCGTCTGCAGCAGCAGGTGCGTGAGCTGCTGAAGGCGCGCGGACGCAGCCCTCAGCTGCAAGTGCTCCTCACCGGGGCCACCGGTTTTCTGGGCAAGGAGATCCTGGCCCAGGCGGCGAACGACCGCCGCATCGCCACGATCGTCTGCGTGATCCGTCCCGAGAAGGTGCGCGACCCGAAGACCAAGGAGGTCATCAAGGTCCTCACCCCCGCGCAGCGCGGCGCCCTGCTCTTGAAGCGCCTCTATCTGAAGGGCGCGGCCGCCAAAAAATTCCGCTTCATCGACGGCGACATCGAGAAGCCGAGCCTCGGCATCGCCGCCGACGAGGCCGCGCGTCTGCAGAAGTGCCTCACGCACTCGATCCACTGCGCCGCGAGCGTCTCCTTCGACGATACGTACGAGAACTCCTACCGCGCCAACGTGCTCGGCGCGCGCAACGCGCTGGACTTCGCGCTCAGCCTGCAGGAGGCCAAAGGCTCGAAGTTCATTCACCACATCGCCATCGAGACGTCGTACATCCACGGCCGCAAGAAGCGCTCGATGGCCCAGGAGAACGCGCTCGTCTTCCCGCGGAATTTCTACAACAACTTCTACGAGCTCACCAAGGCGATGGCGTCCATCGACACGGACCGCTTCATGATCGAGCGCGGGTTGCGGGTGGCCCAGCTGCTGCCGTCCATCGTCATCGGACACTCGCGCACCGGGAACAACCGGGGCGACACGAAGGTCGTGAACGCGCCCATCAACGCGTTCGGGCGCTCGAAGGAGGCCACGGACAAGCTCGGCACCGACTGGGTGGGGCGGAGCAAGGCGCGAATGATCGCCGCCATCGCGCTCAATTTCCCCGGCGACCGCTCGGCCGAGCTGAACCTCGTGCCCGTGGACCGCGTGGTGGAGGGGATCCTCGCGGCCCTCACCGTGCCCGAGGCCATCGGCGAGCGCATCCACCTCGCCACCGACAACCGCATCCGTTCGGAAGACATCGTCCGGATCACGCGTGAGGAGATCGGCATCAACGTCACGCTGGCCGACCCGACGCTCTTCCGGAACCTGACGCTTCCCGTCGTGACGACCGCGCTCGAGAGGCTGAAGGAGCCCAAGCTCGCCAACGCCCTCGAGAAGCTCGGGACGATCTTCGGCGGGTACGGCGAGTGGGGCCAGCCCGTGCACGACGTAGGCAACGACGTGCGGATCCTGGGGCTCGCCATCCGGCGTCCCAACACCATGCATGCCTTCCGCATGCTCTGCCGGCACAACAAGTACGTTCAGGACTTCGGACGCGTGCGGGACCTCGACGAGGTGGCGCGGCGCGAGTCCGTGTGGGAGCAGGCCATCGAGCGGATCGAGTTCAAGACGGGGCGGCAGGTCGCGTCGATTCCGGCCGAGGAGTTCAAGACGCTGCTCGCCACCGAGATCGACCTGAAGAGCTTCAAGGAGAAGGCCAAAGCCGCTTGAGCAAGGGGGCCATCGGGGCGGCGCCGACACCAGCCCGGTTTCGCTCGATCGAGGGGCCGGTGCGGCCAACAGCGACGGCTGCGAAAAAATTGCCGATGGCCGGCTCGACTTTTTCAGCTGAGGTCGTGGTCGTCGGCCTGATGCCGCGGCTCGATTCGGTGAAGGGGAAAAGGGGAAAGGAAAACGGGGCGACCGATGATGATCGCCCCGCCGGGTTCAGGCCAGGGTACGCCGGCCGACAGCCATGCGATAGATGGCGAGAACGATGATCGCCCCGAGCAGAGCGCCGATGAAACCGGCGGGCTCGCCCTCGTGATACAGCCCCAGTGCCCGTCCCAGGAAGCCGCCCAGCAGCGAACCGACGATGCCGAGAATGATCGTGATGAAGATGCCGCCAGGATCCTTCCCCGGCATGAGGAGCTTGGCAATGACACCGACCACGAGACCGAAAAGAATCATTCCGAGAATACCCATGGGATCTTCCCTCCTGTGTTGGACATTCAGCAACCGCCGTGCCAGGCGCGAAGGGTCCCGGCAGATCCTCGGATCGGAACGGGGCCTCCTGCGCACCGTCGGCAGGAACATGGAGAGGCCCCCAAGCTGCTAGGCCGGCTCTGAAGGCGCGGGGACGCCCTTTAGGGCGCCCCCGCCGCCTGTCCCGGCTACTTCTTCACGAAATTCATCGAGACGGAGTTCATGCAATAACGCTGGCCGGTGGGCTTGGGCCCGTCGTCGAAGACGTGGCCGAGATGACCGCCGCACCGGCGGCAGAGCACCTCGGTACGAACCGAAAAGAAAGAGCGGTCCTCCTCGGTCTTCACGCTCCGCTCCGAGAGCGGGGCCCAGAAGCTGGGCCAGCCCGTGCCCGAGTCGAACTTGGTGTCCGAGCCGAACAACTCGTTGCCGCACGCGGCGCACACGTACACGCCCGCATCGTGGTTGTCCCAGAGGCGCCCCGTGAACGCTCGTTCCGTGCCCTTCTTGCGCAGCACGGCGAACTGTTCGGGCGTGAGAATGCTCCGCCATTCCTGCTCCGTCTTGACCACGGGCTCACTCATCGAAGTCCCCTTTTCATTCGCTACCTTCTCGGCACGGGCCGGCGCCTTTTTCTCAGCGTCCCCGCCTCGGGCCAGGACCGCCTCCCGGCAGGCAATTCCTGCCGCCGCCACGAGGAGAATGCGGAAGAGTCTGGAATTTCTCATCATGCCTTTCAATGCACGCCGGAACCCACCTTATTCCCGACCCGACGCATTCCCTCGATGGGCAAGAGGGTTTCGCGTCGATGACGGCTGTTTCCCGAGCGGAAGGAACCGGGCGCCCTCATGGATAGAAGATTGCGTAGCGCTTCACGCTGATCGAGGTGCTCATCGAAGTCGCGACCACCGAGATCATCGTCATCGTGGCGATTGCGTTTCCAAACCAGGCGCACGGGAACTCCGGGCCAGACCTCGTGTCTTCCTGGGGCTCGGCATCGGTGGGATCGTCGATCGGTCGTCGGGAGCCTGAAGGCGAGGAGCTCAGTTCCAGTGCTTGAAGTCCGGCTCCCACGTTTGCGCCAGCGGGTGCAGCAGGCCGCGGCAGAGGAAGATCGGACGATTCTCCTCGGCCATCCCCCAGGGATGAGCGTGCTCGCCCACATTCTCGA
>JBDSFL010000058.1:0-2958 GCA_039919545.1 Thermoanaerobaculia bacterium
GACGCATCGCGCCCTCGGCATGGAGCCCCCTCGGCTCGTGCTCATCTCGTACTCACGGCGTCGGCTCTGGAGTGGTGACCTCGACACCGCGTTGACCGGCTTGGCTGCGGCTGGGTACGAACCGAACAAAGAGGATCTGCTGGGCTGCGTTGCGGCGGCCCGAAAAGCCGGTTGTCGCGCCCTCGCTCAGCGGGCCCTCCGACTCGCAGGTCGTGCAAAAGACTCAGTGGATCTTCCCTTGCCGTACTGGAAGCTGTTCGCGTAGTGGCCGTTCGGAATGAGAGGCGCAAGAAGGACCGAGGCGACCGAGCACCGGTATCGCCGGAATTCGTGCTCGCACACATTTCCGATCTGCACTTCTGCGTAGCCGCCGAAGCTGGTTCACCGCACAGGCACTCGGATAAGCATCTTCTCGAACTCGAGAAGCAGCTCCGGACTCTCGACTACGACCGGCTCGTAATCACAGGAGATATCTCGAATCATGGCGATAGCGACAGCCTTAGCCTCGCGCGTGATTGGCTCATCTCTCGCGTCACGCGCCCTGGTGGGATGAGCACAGGCCTCGACCTCGGAAACCTGAAGCGTGTCATCCTAATTCCGGGCAATCACGACGCTTTCAACGCGAAGCGGTCGCGGAAACTTCTGCAGTCGTGGCAGTCATCAACCGCCAACTTTCGCGACACATTTCCCGAGGTCAATCTTCCCAGCCCGTACGGCGTCGGGTACGACTGGCTCCAGAAGGGAGACTTCGGCCTCTTCATCGCGCTGGCCGACTCCTGCTACCTGGGCGATCCCGACCTGGCTGGCGACCCCTTCGGCAAATTCAAGGGCATCGCGAAGGGTAAGATCTCTCTGGATCAGTCGAATGAGCTGTTGCTCAAGTCCAGACAAGGGCTCAAGGGCCTGCTACCTGATCCCAACGAGCCCGGTAAGTCGGTAGATCGAGCGCGCTTCGCGACGAGCCTGAAGATCCTCCTCATGCACCACTATCTCTTCTCGCCGGCGGGGGGTTCCGACAGCTACTTCATGAGTGTCGACCATCGAGATGACGTCTTTCGGAACATAGCGATGGCGGACTTCGATGCGATGCTGTGTGGCCATAGTCACGTCGCGACCTGGCAGTCGATGCGATACGGGGAACGATTTGATTTACGAGCGAGGAGGCGCTATCTCTTTAATTACCTCCGTCAAGCGATCGGACTGGGCCCCCTGCCGCTCCAGCTGAGGGACAGCTCGGGTCGTTGGATGTCGAAGACAGCTACGATGGCAATTAATGTACTCGTGAAGATGCGTTTTCTTGAGCGAAGGCAGCACAGCACGATCCCTGAACTGGTTGAAGAACTGGCTGAGGCGCTGAGGAACCCGAGTCAATTCCAAGAGCGCATGCGAAGCTTCTTCAAGTTTCACGCAGAGGATGGAGAAGCAGCGGTTAGACCAGAAGAGATTCAGGAGATCTACGCACATATCTCGTCGGAACTCGATGACTCCGGGCGCAAGGCATTGAAGGATGTAGCCACAGGCATTCGTCGGGCGGTGAGACTCCTCGAGCAACGACCCTTCGTGCAAGCGATGAGTGGCTCCTCCGCGAAGAAGCGTGGACCGAAGAGCGGCGGCAGGTCCTACTGCGTGCACCGGATCCGGAGGACTGAGGCAGGATGGAGCTTGCGTAGCGAGCGTTTTGACTGGGATGACACGAGTATGACCTTCGCCTCACCTACGCACCCGAGCGAAACCTTCGAAATGCAATACGAGGACAAGCGCCGACCGAGCTATGCGTAGCGTCTTAGAAATTGACAGACAGCCTTACCTATCGCAACAGCGGCTCGAGGCGGGGTGAAGCTGCGGCCCTCCGGGGCACCGCCAGCTGCCACTCGAACGCCTCGCGGGACCGTTCGCAACAATTGGTTCGCTCCTCGAATATTTGTCGCCGGACACGGGACCAAGCTCTGCGGTAACTTTCGGCCCTGAGTGAGAAAAAGACCTTCACTTCCACGCTCTCCTGGGTAGCGGGCCGCGGACAACCGCAGACAGCCGCGACCGACGAGGAGGAGACCATGGACGTTCCCGTTCTAGCCGGCGCTGCCGGCTCCCACCCCCCGCACCCCACCACAGCCTCGCCCTGCGAGGAGGCATGGTTTCGGTGCCCGTCATGCCGGAAGGATCTGCCGAGGCTGCCTTGGGTCCTCGACCTGCCGGGAACGGCGGAGACCGTCACGATCGAGGTCTGGCCTGCAGGCGTGCGCGCACCGTACGAGGTCCCGGTCGCTCCGCGTCTCGGGGTTCGACAGATCGCGGCCATCCTTGGCCGAACGATCCGCTCGACATACGCACTCATGCCCGAATTCGAGATGCCGGACTACGCTTCCCTGGCCGAGATCTTTTCGTCCGCTCGGCACCGTTCTTCGAGTGGCTCCATAACCATCCTCGACTCCGCTCGCGTGCCGAGACGCTCGGGCAGAGAGAGCAGCGGCGGAGGGAAGGCGAGCGCTTGCGGCCGGGGCCGCGGCGCCACGCTCAGCTCTCGAACAACTGAGAACGCAGCAAGGCAATTGATGGCGGGGCGGGCGCCGTGCTGGTGTACTGCCCGCATGTCTCCCGCCTCCGAACCAGCGTGGATTCTTCCGCCGCGGAAGGATTCTCGAACCGTCCACCCCTCGCTCCAGCGCTTTCCGTTCCGGAATCGATGCTCACCTTGGTCCGTAACCCTCACTCAGTTCAGGCGCTCGACCGGCTCCGCTCCGATCGACACAAAAGAAGCCGGATGAGTCCCACGCGAGACGAATGAACTACCTCAGAAACTTTGGTTTAGGGTATCTAATTTCGTCGTCCGACGCTGTCCCTTGATATCCTGGGAGAAAATCTCGCCATCGTAACCTTGTGATATAAGGCTAGTTAGAGACATCCGCAGACGGAGGTGCAGTATCGCACTCAAGAGGTCGTCAGTTCGATCCTGATCAG
>JBDSFL010000087.1:0-11769 GCA_039919545.1 Thermoanaerobaculia bacterium
TGGGACATCAGGAAAGAAAATGCGCATTTCCGTGCGTATACTCCCGAGTCGGCCTCAAACGGGTCGTCGCCGAGGGGTGCCGCATGCCGCGTCGTTCGTTCCGTTGGATTTCGCACCTGGTCTTGGCCTCCTCGCTTCTCCCCGTTCCCGCTGCGGCCCAGCAGAGCGTGGCGGCCCCTTCTCTTCCAGAGCTCCTCACGAATCTCGAGAGCTTCGCCTCGAGCGCGATGGTGGAAGAGAAGATTCCAGGAATGGCCTATGCGGTCGTGAAAGACGATCAGGTCGTTTTCGCGAAGGGCTTCGGCGTCAAGAAGCTGGGTGAGTCGGCCCCCATCGACGACCACACGATTTTCGAGGTGGGGTCCACGACGAAGGCCTTCACGGCCGCGCTCCTCGGAATGCTGGTGGACGAAGGAAAACTTTCCTGGGACGACCGCGTGGTGGACATCCTTCCTGATTTCAGGATGTACGAACCGTACGTGACGCGGGAGCTGCGCATCGCCGATCTCGTGAGCCAGCGAAGCGGCACGCCGGCCTATTCCCTCGACATGATGTCGTATCTCGGGTTCAGCCGAACCGCCATCGAGCACGCCATCCGGCACGTCGAGCCGGCGACGAGCTTCCGGAGCACCTTTGGCTATGTGAATCACATGTGGCTGATCGCCGGGCGGGTCGTCGAGAAGGTGAGCGGCTTCCCCTGGGAGGCCAACCTCGACCGTCGGATCTTCGGGCCGCTGGGGATGCGCGAGAGCACCGCCGACCCGGAAATCGTCCCCCTCCTGCCGGACGTCGCCGTCGGGCACTCCGACTTTTTTGGCGGCGTGCTCCGGCCCCTTCCTCCCGATTGGCCGTACCGGAGCTGGCTGGACGTCTACGGGCCGGCCGGGAATATCAGGTCCAACGTGCTCGACATGGCCTTCTGGGCACGGCTTCATCTCGGCCGGGGACGGTTCGAAGGCACACAGATCGTGAAGGCCGACACCGTGGATACGCTTCACGCTTCCCGCGTTTTGATCGCCGCGCAAGACGGAAAAACGTTGTCGTACGCATCGGGATGGCTTCGCCAGGAAGACCCTCAGGGCACGATCGTCTGGCACAACGGGGAAACTGCGGGCATGCACTCGATCGTGGCCCTGTATCCGTCCAGCAAGATGGCGCTGATCGTCTTGACCAACACCAACATCAATCACCTTCCGGAACGAATGAAAGAGAAGCTCTTCGATCTGCTGCACCCCGCAGTTGCTCAGGCTTCCGTCTCTTCGAATGCGCGCCGATCTCCCACGCTGGCCGTCGCGGAGCTGGCTCTGCAAGACGCACCACCCCGCCCGTCGGCCCTCGTCCGGCCGCTGATTCCCATCCCGTCCCTGCCGCTCGCGCGATACACCGGTACGTACGAGAATCCGGCCTACGGCCGAGCCGTCGTGAAAGAGAAGAACGGCGCTCTCGTCCTCGTGATCGGCCCCCTCGCCTTGGAAGCTCCGATCCTTCCCTACAGCGGCAATACCTGGACCCTCCATTTTCCTGATGGCCCGAGGCCCGATACCGTCCTGACATTCTCGCTGCGGCCCGGCCAGCCTGCCGACAGGTTCGTCGCGGCGGTGTTCGACGAAGTCCGTGGCGGAACATTCACGCGCGTTCCTTGAAGGGAGCCTTCATGAGAATCAGCCACTGCGGGTCGATCCTGCTTATGGTCCTGGCCGCTGCCATCGGACGTGAGTCCCGAGCCCAGGGGTACAACACGTCCCAGCTCGTGAAATCCGACGGCAACGAGTGCGTCGGGGTGCCCGGATGCGTCGCTGTTGTGAAACCCGCGGTCACGGTGCCAGCCCGGCAAAAGAGCTCGGAACGCTTCGCCTGTCCCGACGCGACCCCCAACATCTGGGGCTGGGACGCTGGTCAGCACGAGCACGTCGCGGTGACTCTCGTCTCCGCCGATCGCTCGAGCGTGACGCTCCAGGGAGCGAACCGCGCAGACGTGGCTGGAGACTTCGTCGTGGCGCTGGGCTGCTCCACGGAGCCGTACACCGGGACGGGCTTCACCACGGCTGATCACCTTGCTCCCACCGGCTGGCTGCGCCGGGGCGCGATGGCTGGTGGCGAGGCGGGAAGCAGGTTCGCCTACACGGCGCCGCCGTTTTTCGCCCAGAGCGAGCCGCCGTCTCTCGTCAAGCCCAACCTCAATGCCGAGGCGACTCACGCCTGCGATGGAGTCCCCTTCTGTCAGGCCCAGCCTCAAATCTCGTTCTATATGGGAGGCTGGGCCTCCACCACCAAGAGCTATATCTGCAAGGCTCCCTATCCCTATGCCTGGCGGATCGACTACACCCAGACCGGAAGCCCGTCGGTGAGCAACCTCGACGAGATAAGCGCCGCCTACCCGGGTGAGATCAACGTCCTCATGACGAACTGGAATCCTTTTCAGGCCGATCTCGTGACCATCCAGGTGGGGTGCTCCAAGAACAATTCGTTCGGTGGAGTTTGCGGCGCGCCGGTCAGCGACCCTCAGTGTCCCGTCGTCGCCGGGAGCACTCGCACGAGTTGCGCCAGGGGCCCCGTCCCCGTGTGCATCTTTTTCTTCCAGGAGCGTTGCCCCGCCACGAATCAGCTGTACAGCTGCACGGATATTTTAGGGTTGGCCTATTGCTCACCCTGTCCGGGTTGATGTCCACGTCCAGACTCCGGAGCGTATTGTTCTTCGAGCGGATCCCGATTCACGCCCCGGCCCCACCCCTCTCGCGGGGAGGGCCGGGACGTGAAGCGATTTCTTCAGGGACAAGTGCTGGGGAAGAAGGCGAAGCTCTCGTCGAAGACGCCCGCGCACGACAGCGTGCCGCTGTTGGAAACCGCTCCCCCATCGAGCTGAGAGGCGCCGATACGCGTCGTGCAGTTCGAAAAATTCTGGATCGTGGCGGTCGATCCCTGAATCCTCGAGTTGGTGACGAGGAGCGTACGGGCGGAAGACGCGCTGTTGTAAAGGCCCCAATGGCTCGAGCCCGTTGCCGAGAGGAGGACGGCATTGGAGACCGTGCCGCTCGTGTCGGAGTTCGTGATCGCCGAGCCGGTTCCTCCCTGGGATGTATAGGAACCGCCGATCACGGTGATGATGCTCGACTGCTCGCTGTGCATCCCGTCGTTGAACGTCACCGCGTTCCGGGCGCTGGCCGTGACGTTGGAGAGGGTGGGCGTCGAACCGATGTTCCAGATGCCGTAGCCCGTGTTCGTCGCGTACGCGTCGGCGGTGGAGTCGACGATGAGCGGTGAGGCGCCCCCCGGATTGATGTTCCCGAAACCGTTGACGATCCCGTACGAGCTCGACGCGCCGGAGGCGGAGGCGGTCACGTTCCGCTCGGTCGCCACGTTCCCCGCGTTGGCGATCCCGATCGCCGTCGTCCCGCTCGAGAGAACGACGATCGCGGAAACGCCCTCCAGCAGCGGCGCGCCGTCGGTCATCGAGATGGCCGTGTCCGAGATCGAGGATCCCGCGCCCGCCACCCGCGCCTGGACCCGCCGCATGACGACGGTGGAGCCACCGCTCACGCCGATGCCGATGGTCTGGGAGCCGCCGCTGGTCGTCGTCGCCTTGACGTCGGTGAGGACCGGAGTGGCGGCGCCGGTGAGGCTGATGGCGGTGCCGATTCCGCTGGTCGGGGTCGAGGAGAGGGCCGTGACCCGGGTGATCCGGGTCGAGACGTTCGTGGCGCGAATCGCGATACCGTTGATGCCCGTCCCTCCACCGAGGCACTGAACCGTGAGAAGCCTCAGCTCGGCGTTGTCAGCTCCTTGGACGACGCCGTTCGGGCAGCTGCTCATCTGGACGGTGGTGACCCCCTCACCCGAGCCCTCGACGTCGATGTACGGCTTCATGGCCAGGGGCGTCGACCCGAGATCGTAGATTCCTGGCTCGATCTTCAGGAGCCAGCCGTTCGTGGAGGAATTGCCGCTGATGCCGGCGAGGGCGGTGAGGAGAGCGGAGCCGTTCTGCGCCGCCGTGCCGACCGGGCCGACCCAGACGGTGCGTGCGGAGGAAACGGGCTCGGCGAAGAAATAGCCGTTGACGTCGAAGATGAGATTGAAGCCGGAGACACCGGCCACGGTCGTCAGCCCGCCGCCGGTGCCGAGGGGGGCGATGGCCGCGTTGGCGACGACCTGTCCGGCGACGAAGTTCAACGTGGAGACCGTCGGCGCGACGGAGCCCTGAGGATAGGCCTGAAGGAAGCCGTCCCCCGTCGTATTCACGACGGTGAAGTTGAACGAGACGGCCTGTGCCGTCGTCGGAATGCCGCAGCGTCCCCAGAGGGTGAAGTTTCGCGTGCTGCCGCCGGGCAGGGACGGGGGGCCGTAGCCGGCCGGGTAGGACGCATCGCGCGTGTCGGCCACGCGGCAAGGCGCGATGGCGACGAAGGTGAGCGGCTGCGTGGGGACCGAAAGCGGGGCGATGCCCGTCAGCGACGCGGCCGCGTGGTCCGGTGTCTCCGCGGTCCAGCTCTCGTTGACCGGCCAGTCACGCAGCGGAATCCGTTCGCCCTCGGCGAGGAGGGGTCCCGCGGTGGCGAGCAGCAGGAAGAGGGGCGCGAAACGGCCCGAGGGGTGGCGTTTCATGATGATCTCCTTTGCTGCCTTAACGCGGAAGAGGAGATGAAAACGGCTCAGGGCTGTCGTGGGGCGCTATCCTCCGGGGAGAAAAGCAGGGAGCGAGATGGATGACCGTTCGGGCGACACGCCTCCCAGCGTCGTGACCCAGCTGCTCGTCGACTGGAGCCGCGGCGATCCCGGCTCCCTGCACAAGCTGATGCCGCTCGTCTATGACGAGCTCCATCGCCTGGCGGACCGTTCCATGCGGCGCGAGCGGGGGAGTCACACGCTGCAGCCGACGGCGGTCGTCAACGAGGCGTTCCTCCGGCTGGTGGACCAGCGCGTCGAGTGGAAGAGCCGGGCCCAGTTCTTCGCGGTCGCGGCCCAGGCGATGCGGCGCATCCTCGTCGACCACGCGCGCGGCCACGACGCGGCCAAGCGCGGGGGGAGAGCCACGCGCGTGCTGCTCGATGAATCCCTGGGCGCGACGCAGCCTCGGGACGTCGACTTCATCGCTCTGGATGACGCGCTGGATCGCCTCGGCGCGCTGGACGAGACGCAGGCGCGCGTGGTGGAGCTCCGCTTCTTCGGCGGCCTCACGATCGAGGAGACGGCAGCGGCGATGGAGCTCTCTCCGGCGACGGTCAAGCGCGATTGGAGCTCGGCCAAGGCCTGGCTCTTCCGCGAGCTGAGCGGCGCCCCTCGATGACTCCGGAGCGGTGGCGTCGGATCCGCGAGGTGTTCGACGAGGCCTCGGGGCGCGCGGGGGCCGACCGCGTCCTCTTCCTCGATTCCGCCTGTGCCGCAGACCCCCTGCTCAGGAGCGAGGTGGAGTCGCTGCTCGCCTCGTCCGAGGCCGCCGCCTCCTTCCTCGAGCGGCCCGCTGGGCATGAGGGGGGCGATCGCGGCCGCGTCGGCTCCTACGAGATCGTCCGCGAGATCGGGCACGGGGGAATGGGGACGGTCTACCTCGCGGTCCGGCCGGACGAATTCCGCAAGCAGGTGGCCCTCAAGATCGTCCGGCGCGGGATGGATACCGAGCTCGTCCTGAGGCACTTCCGGAACGAGCGGCAGATCCTTGCCGCGCTCGAGCACCCCTACATCGCCCGGTTCCTGGATGGCGGGAGCACCGACGACGGTCTCCCGTTTTTCGTGATGGAGCATGTCGAGGGGGACCCGATCGACCTCTACGTCGTCGCACGAAAACTCACGCCCGACGGCTGCCTGGCGCTCTTCCAGCGCGTCTGCTCCGCCGTGCAGTATGCGCACCAGAACCTCGTGGTCCACCGCGACCTCAAGCCGGGAAACATCCTCGTCACCGCCGACGGTCTCCCCAAGCTGCTCGACTTCGGCATCGCCAAGCTCCTCCAGCCGGAAGGCTCGGGCGAGACCCTCCCGCTCACGGCCACGGCGCTCCGTCTCCTGACCCCCGAGTACGCGAGCCCCGAGCAGATCCGCGGGGAGAAGATCACGACCGCGAGCGACGTGTACTCGCTCGGCGTGCTGCTCTACGAGCTCCTGACGGGACAGCGTCCGTACCGCCTGGCGTCCCGCGGCTCGGGGGAGATCGTGGACGCCATCGCGGACGCCGTCCTCACGCAGGAGCCGGCTCGCCCGAGCACGAGACGTCCGGGCATTCACACCGACCTCGACAACATCGTCGCCATGGCGATGCGCAAGGAGCCGGCGCGGCGGTACGCGTCCGTGGCCCAGCTCTCCGAGGACATCGGGCGCCATCTCGAAGGGCTCCCCGTGCAGGCGCGCAAGGACACGTTCGTCTACCGCGCCGGCAAGTTCGTGAGACGCCATCGCGGCGGCGTCGCCGCATCGGTCCTCGTGGCGCTCTCGCTCCTCGGCGGCATCGCGGCGACGGCCTGGGAAGCCCGCGTGGCTCGGGCGGAACGCGCGAGGGCGGAGCGGCGTTTCAACGACGTTCGGAAGCTCGCCAACGCCTACCTCTTCGAATTCCATGACGCGGTCATGTATCTCCCCGGCTCCACCCCCGTGAGGCAGCTCCTCGTGAAGAGGGCCCTGGAATACCTGAACAGCCTGGCCCAGGAGGCTGGAAACGAGCCGGCGTTGCAGCGCGAGCTCGCCGCGGCCTATCAAAAAGTCGCCAACGTGCAGGGACACATCGCCTCCGCGAACATGGGGGACACCCAGGGAGCGCGCCGGAGCTACGGCAACGCGCTGGCGCTCCGCGAGGCGCTCGTCCAGGCGAACCCCGGCAACCGCGAGGACGAGAGCGCGCTCGCGCACATCCTCGGCCAGGTCAGTCAGCTTCTCGATTCGCTCGGTGATCATCCCGGCTCGCTCCTGGCCGCGCGCCGCTCGGTGGCCTTGCGCGAGCGGCTCGTCGGGAGCGAGGCCGGGAACGCCGAGCTGCAGCGCGGGCTCGCTCTCTCCCTCCACTATCTGGCCTCGGCTCTCGGCAGCTCCGGCGAGCATCGCGCCGCGCTCGAGAGCTACCGGCGGGAGAAGGAGGTCTTCGCTGCGCTCACCGCCACGGACCCGGCGAGCGCCCGATTTCGCTGGGGGCTGGCCTGCGCGGCGCAAGGGATGGGAGCGGAGCTGCAAGCGCTGTGTGAGCCCGGGGCCGCTCTCGAGGCCCTGAATGAAGCCTTCACCGTTCTCGAAAGGCTCGCGGTCGAGAAGCCCGATCACGCGAGCATCCGGCGAGGCCTGGGAGAATCGCATCAGCTCATCGGCGAGTGCCGAAGGGACCTCGGAGAGCGCGACGCAGCCATCGTCGAGGAGCGGAAGGCGCTGGAGATCCGCGAGGCGTGGTCGGCCCGCGATCCGGAAGACGCGGACGGACGAGTGCTGCTCGCCGAGACGCGATCCCGCCTGGGGCGGCTGCTCGTCGAGTCGGGCCATCAGAAGGACGGTGTGGTCCTTCTCAGGCAGGCCGAGACCTCTCTCACAAAAGAATCGGCGGCAGACGCCGCCAACATTTTTCCCCGCCGTCTGCTAGGCGAAACCAGGAGCGCCCTGCGTATGATCTCCGAAAGGTGATTCACCAAGCCGTCAGCACTCGCTCTCGCTCGGAACCGATTCGGCCTGCCGAGCGGGGCAAGAAACACAGGTTGCTGCCGTGACGGACCTCTCCGGCACGCACCTGGGCCCCTACGAAATCCGGTCGCTTCTGGGTGTGGGCGGGATGGGCGAGGTCTGGAGAGCAAAGGACACACGCCTCGATCGCGAGGTGGCCGTCAAGGTGCTCCCCCAGCGCTTCGCGTCCGACGAGGAGATGCGCCGGCGCTTCGAGCGTGAAGCGCGAATGATCTCGCAGCTTTCTCATCCGAACATCTGCTCCATCTTCGACGTGGGCTCGGAAGCGGGCAGCTCGTTCCTCGTGATGGAGCTGCTCGAGGGCGAATCGCTCGCGCAGCGACTGACGCGCGGAGCGCTCACGCCCGCGCAGGCCCTCCGGATCGGACGCGATGTCTGTGCGGCGCTGGAGACGGCGCACCGAAAGGGCATCGTTCATCGGGACTTGAAGCCGGCGAACATCTTCCTTTCGAGCTCGGGAACGAAGCTCCTGGATTTCGGGCTGGCGAAGCTGCGCGAGCGGCTCGATGAGGGGGATGCGTCGCTTATCGCCACCGAAAAGGCCTCGCCGATCACCGCCGCGGGGTCGATTCTCGGGACGCTTGCGTACATGGCTCCGGAGCAGCTCGAAGGCAAGCCGGCCGATGCGCGCACCGACCTCTTCGCCCTCGGCTCCGTGCTCTTCGAGATGCTGACGGGACGGCGCCCGTTCACCGGCGACACGTCGACGGCGATCATCGCGCAGATCCTGACGAGCGAGCCGCCGCTCGTTTCCACGGTCTGCACCCTCACCCCCCGAGCGCTCGATCGTGCCGTGCGCGCCTGCCTGGCCAAGCAGCCGGACGAGCGCTGGCAGAGTGCGTCCGACCTGGCGCGCGAGCTTACCTGGATCGAGTCGGACGGCTCGGACGCGACCGGTCCCGTGACCGATCGCACGCGCCGGCTCCGGCCCGGACGAGAGAGCGTCGCGTGGGTCGCGGCAGGGCTGCTGCTCGCTCTCTGCACTACGCTCCTGGTCCGCGCTCGCTTCGGGCACGTGCCCCAGCCGCGCGTCGTCCGCTTCTCGATCCCCCTTCCACCGGGCGCGGCGTACGACCCCGTCGAGGTCTCCCGAGGAGTCGCCGTTTCTCCGGACGGCACCCGTCTCGTCATGGAAGCCATCGTGAAAGGGGGGCGGCGCCTCTTCGTGCGGGCGCTCGACTCGGATCGGGCCGTCGAGATCGAGGGAACGGAAGGGGCCGGCGCGCCCTTCTGGTCGCCCGACGGCCGCTCCATCGCCTTTTTTTCTTACGGCAGGCTCAAGAAGGTGCCCGCCGGCGGCGGTTCCACGGAAGATCTCTGCGAAGCGCATTTCGACGTGATCGGCACGTGGAATCGCGACGGCACGATCCTGTTCGCGGATTTCAAGCCTCCTGTTCCCGCGATCTATCGCGTGTCGGACAAAGGGGGCGAGCCGGTTCTCGTCACCGCGCTCGACAAGTCACGCGACGATATTGCTCATGGCTGGCCACAGTTCCTGCCCGACGGCCGGCACTTCTTCTTCAGCTCCTTCATCAAGTCGGCGCGACGCGAGACAGATCGCGAGCTTCGCATCGGCTCGCTCGACGCCAAGAAGCAGGTCTTCATTGCCACCATGGGCTCCCGGGCGGAATACGCGGCCGGGTTCGTTCTCTTCGGACGCGACGCGGCGCTCTACGCGCAACCGTTCGACCTCCAGACATTTGCTCTTTCCGGCGAGCCGCAACTACTAGCCGACGATGTGCGCTGCTTCTTCGGCCCCGGCAATGTGGTGTTCTCCGCTTCCGAGACCGGAGTCATCGTCTATCAGACAGCCACCCCGTCTTCGCGTCTGGTCTGGCTCGACGCCCACGGAGCCGAGATCGCGACGCTCGGCCAGCCTGCCGCGATCACGGGTCTCCGCATTTCTCCGGACGGGACCCGGGTGGCGCTGGCGCTCGAAGACAGGCGCACGGGGACTTCCGACCTCTGGGTCGTCGACCCGTCGCTGAACGTGTCGACGAGGCTACACACCGACTCGATCGATGAGAAGTCTCCCGTCTGGTCCGTGGACGGTGCGCGGATCGTTTACCGCTCTGACCGGGAGGGTCCGCCCGACATCGAGGAGATCACCGTCGCGTCTCCAGGTAGCGAACGGGTGCTCCTGGCCAAAGCCGGCGTACAGCAGCCCGAGGATGTCTCCCGCGACGGGCGCCTTCTCCTTTTCACCGACGACGTGCGCACGACGTCGTCGAAGATTCGGCTCCTGCCCCTCGGCGCAGAATCTGCCCCGATCCCCTGGCTCGAGACGCGCTTCCGACAGACGAACCCACGCTTCTCACCGGACGCCCGATGGATCGCCTACGAGTCCGATGAATCGGGTGAGTCCGAGATATACGTCGCCTTGACGAAAGGGGGCGGAGAAAAGCGGCGCGTCTCTCCTTCTGGAGGCCGGCTTCCACGCTGGCGCGGGAACGGCAGCGAGCTGACCTACCTTGCCCCGGACGGCACGATGATGTCCGTGGCGATGGCAGGTCCGCGGGCCGCGAACGCGGCAGCGGTCCGGCTGTTTCGGTTCGATCCGCCGATCGAGACGTACGACGTGTCGCCCGATGGCTCGCGCTTTCTCGCCAGCGTTCCGGTCGAGAAGGTGCGCGAGTCACCGATCCGGGTCATCGTGAACTGGCCGGCGCTGCTTCGCAGAGAGCGGTGAAGAGCGACGCTCACCCGATTGCGAGAATCAAAACTTCCCACCTCGCGACGGTTCCCTTCCGACCTGGCGTTGATGGCCTTCACCAAAAGCCATGTGTTCGGAAACTCTTGACGTGCTTCGTGCCAACGCACGAATGACAGCGTACAACTGAGGGCTGAGGCGCGCCTCTCGACGTAGTCCCCTACGGCGAGCCAGCCGTCGTAGCCGACGCCGTCGAATGCATCAACGGCGACTCCTATCGTCTCTAAGTCGCTCTTCGACAGTGCAACAAGGACTCGAACGCATTCTCGAACTCGCATTAGGATTCGAGCCGGTGGCGCTAATAGCCGGGTCTCCGACCGTCATGGGCCACGGCCCAAATAACGATGCCATCCGGCTCGATTGTGCAATAGAGAGTGTGCTTGAAGACGGTGAGCGGCCACTTCGGTGCACCTTCAGCAGTCACGGCTAAACCCGACTCGGGATGCGCTCTGATGTGGTTGACGGCACGACGAAAGTCCTCTTCGAATCGGTCGCCGATGTGCCCCTGCTCCTCGTAGTAGCCGAACGCATCGACGTAGTCGGGCACGGCCGACTCATCGAAGCACCAGCTAAGAAGAGACGGACATTCGGGCACGCGCGAGAACCTCTTCCCCCGGGACTCCCGGAGTCTTGTGCTCGCGCGCGGCGCGAATGCGCCGATCGACTTCTCCGGCCCAGAGCTCTGAGCATTCTTCCTCGGAAAGTTCATCGAGGCTCTTGAGAAGCTCACCCGCCAGGTCTGCCCGCTGCTTCAATGGTGCAGCTACGCTGGCCTGACGGATTTCGCTGTCTACGCTGTGAATCGACCGACTCATGGCTGACCGAGCGGGCGCTGATGCACTGCAAGGGGTGCGGCCATCAGAGTTCGGTGACCGCCGGGACGATTCTCGCAGTCCCCTGCGACTCTGGTTCCAGGCGATGTGGTGGGTGACGGCCCAGAAGAACGGCGCGAGCGCGCTGGGTCTTCAGCGCGTCCTCGTCGATGAATTCGCGTTCCGCTTCGATCGGCAAACGTCACTGCACCGGGGGATGCTGTTTTTTCGCCTGGTACAGCAGGCACTGACAGGAGACCCCCTATCGGAGCCTCGTGGGAGGGTCTGAGCGGACCGAACACAAGATGTTGGGGTGACTTGAGCCAAGGGGATACCCCATTGACCGCAACCCTCATGCGCCCAAGGGGTTCCGGGCGGCGCGGGGCCGTCTGCTACGTTGACGCTCCTCGGTGATCACCCGGATCACCAGTCGTCGCGTCGCCTTGCATCCGACCCCGCAGCGCTCGGAATCCGGCCCCTCCTACTTTCGCCACGGGCTGCTAGGAGGCTGGTGTCAAACGGCGTAGGCCGCGCGGGTGGGTCTTGCGGAGCGAGATCAAGGCGCGTCGGCCGTTGCTGGAGTTGGCTCTCCTGCTCGGTCGA
>JBDSFL010000179.1:0-3646 GCA_039919545.1 Thermoanaerobaculia bacterium
GGAGCCGGAGCGCCCCAGCGTGGTCGTCTCCCCCTTCACGGTGCGGGCGATGAAGCCGGTGACGATGGGAAGGGTCCGCGCCCTCAGCAGCGGCGTCAGCACGCGGCGGATCTTCGGGTCGCTCTTCTTGCGGTCACACGTGGCGGTGCCGTGGCGGTCGTCGGTGACGAGCAGTGTGCGGGCATCCACGGCCACCGAGCGCGTGCCGATGGCGTTCAGCGCGGCGGCGAGGAGGGGAGCGGAGAGACGCTCGCCGAACGACGAGATCAGATCGACCACGCGCGGCGACTGCTCGCGCAAGAGGGCCACTCCCGAGAGGGCGGTCTCGAGGTCCGCCACGGCGGAGGCGTCGTACGACAGCTTCTTGCCGGTGGCGTGCGAGATGCCCGCGGCGGTCTCCTCGTGCCGGCTCTTCAGGGCGGCGAGAGTCTTCCTGGCGGTGGCGAGCCTGCCGCGCTCGGCGTCGCGTGCGGCCGAGAGGAGGAGGTCGGTGACGCCCCCCATCGCCGAGGCGACCCCGACGACCGAGGCGGTGCGGGACGCGGTGCGGAGGAGGTCGGCGGCGCGCAGGATCCGCTCGGCATCACCGAGCGAGGTCCCGCCAAACTTGTGTATGACGATGTCCTTGGCCATGGGGCGATCCTACACAGTCGCGCCGTCGCGCGTCGTCCTCTACGGCGGCCGGGCGCGGTACGATCCGGCGCATGACCGCTGCCATCCCCTCTCTTCCGATGTCCCTGGCCCTTGCGCTCCTCGGAGGCGCCACGGCGCTTGCCCGCAGCCCGGAGGCGACCGTGAAATATCCCAAGCCCCCGGTGACGAGCCAGATCGACGACTACCACGGGGTCAAGGTCGCCGATCCCTACCGCAAGCTCGAGGACCCGGACGCGCCGGAGACGCGGGTTTGGATCGAGGGCGAGAACAAGGTCACGAACGCGTATCTCGACGCGATGCCCGACCGCAAGCAGATTCGCGAGCGCTTGACGAAGCTCTGGAACTACGAGCGCTTCTCCGCCCCCTTCCAGGAGGGGGGCCGCTACTTCTACAGCAAGAACGACGGGCTGCAGAACCAGGCGGTGCTCTACGTGATGGAGAAGCTCGGCGGCGAGCCGCGCGTCCTGCTCGATCCGAACACGCTCTCCAAGGACGGCACCATCGCGCTGGCCGGCACGGTGGTCTCCCACGACGGCCGTCATCTCGCCTACGGCACGTCCGCGTCGGGCTCGGACTGGAACGAATGGCGCGTGCGCGACATCACGACGGGAGAGGACACCGTCGACCATCTGAAGTGGGTGAAGTTCTCGTCCGCCGCGTGGACGCGCGACGACAAGGGCTTCTATTACTCCCGCTACGATGCCCCGGCCGGGCACGAGCTCGAGGCCGTCAACAAGGACCAGAAGCTCTACTACCACAGGCTCGGCACGCCGCAATCCGAGGACACGCTCACGTACGCCCGCGCCGACGACCCGGAGCTGGGCTTCGGCGCGAACGTCTCGGAAGACGGCCGCTACCTCGTCGTCTTCGTCTGGAAGGGGACCGACCGGAGGAACCGCCTCTACTTCAAGGATCTCTCCGCCCCCGGAAGCGACTTCGTCCGCCTCTTCGACGCCTTCGACGCGAGCTACAGCTTCATCGGCAACGACGGCCCGACCTTTTACATCCAGACCGACCTCGACGCGCCGCGCAAGCGTGTCGTCTCGGTGAACGTGAGCGATTTCGTGCCCGGGCAGGCTCCGAAGCTGACCGAGCTCATCCCTCAATCCGACGGGGTGATCAACAGCGTCGGCATCGTGGCGGACCGCTTCGTCGTCCAGCTCATGAAGGATGCCTCGGAGCGCGTGCGGCTGTACCGCCTCGACGGCACCTTCGACAAGGAGATCGAGCTGCCGGCGCTCGGCTCGGTGGGCGGGCTCGACGGCAAGCGGGCGGACAAAGAGACGTTCTACGCGTTCACCTCCTTCACCTACCCCACGACGACGTTCCGCTACGATTTCACCACCGGAAAAAGCGAGCTCTTCCGGCAGCCCAAAGTCGACTTCGATCCCGCGGCCTACGAAACGAAGCTCGTGTTCTACCCCTCGAAGGACGGCACGAAAATCCCGCTCTTCCTCGTGTACAAGAAGGGGCTGAAGCTGGACGGCCGGAACCCGACGTATCTCTATGGCTATGGCGGCTTCAACATCCCGCTCACGCCCAGCTTCTCGGTCTCGCGCCTGGCCTGGATCGAGCGCGGCGGCGTCTATGCGCAGGCAGGCCTGCGCGGCGGCTCGGAGTACGGCGAAGACTGGCATCGCGGCGGCATGCTCGACAAGAAGCAGAACGTCTTCGACGACTTCGCCGCGGCGGCGCAGTGGCTGATCGCGAACAAGTACTCGACCGCGAACCGTATCGGCATTCTCGGCGGCTCCAATGGCGGCCTCCTCGTCGGCGCGACGCTGAACCAGCATCCCGAGCTGTTCGGCGCCGCCGTGCCGGCGGTCGGCGTGATGGACATGCTGCGCTTCCACAAGTTCACGATCGGCTGGGGCTGGACGTCCGACTACGGTTCCGCCGACGACGCCGAGCAGTTCAAGACGCTCTACGCCTACTCGCCCATCCACAACATCAAGAAGGGGACGAAGTACCCGCCCGTGCTGATCACGACCGCCGACCATGACGACCGCGTCGTGCCGGCGCACTCCTTCAAGTATGCGGCGACGATGCAGGCGGCACAGGGGGGCAAGGCTCCGATCCTGATCCGGATCGAGACGAAGGCCGGACACGGCGCGGGCAAGCCGACCAGCAAGCAGATCGACGAATCGGCGGACGTGCTCGGCTTCCTCTGGAAGAACCTGGCCCCGCGCCCTTCCGTGCTCAAGCGCGCAGTCAAGCCGGCGGCCTGACCCGCTGATGCCGCAGCGCACCGACATCAGGTCGATCCTCGTCCTGGGCTCCGGTCCGATCGTCATCGGCCAGGCCTGCGAGTTCGACTACTCGGGCACCCAGGCCTGCCGCGCCCTGCGCGCGGCGGGCTATCGCGTGGTGCTGGTGAACTCGAACCCCGCATCGATCATGACCGACCCCGAGTACGCCGACGCCACGTACATCGAGCCGCTGGAGCTCGAGACGGTGACGGCGGTGATCGAGCGCGAGCGCCCCGACGCGCTGCTCCCCACGGTGGGCGGGCAGACGGCGCTGAACCTCGCCATCGCGCTGGACGAGGCGGGCGTGCTGGCCAAGCATCACGTGGAGATGCTGGGGGCTTCCGTGCGCTCGGTGAAGCTGGGCGAGGACCGTCTCCTCTTCAAGACGCTGATGCAGGAGGTGGGCGTCGATGTGCTGCGCTCGGGTCTGGCGCGCAGCTTCCCCGAGGCCCAGGAGATCGCCCGCCCCTTCGGCTTCCCCGTCGTGGTGCGCCCCTCGTTCACGCTCGGCGGGACAGGAGGCGGCATCGCCTTCAACGTCGAGGATTTCGAGGCCATCGTGAAGCGCGGCCTCGTGCTCTCGCCCGTCCACGAGCTTCTCATCGAGGAGTCGGTGCTCGGGTGGAAGGAATTCGAGCTCGAGCTGATGCGCGATGTCGCGGACACGTGCGTCGTCGTCTGCTCGATCGAGAACCTGGATCCGATGGGAGTCCACACCGGCGACTCCATCACCGTCGCCCCTC
>JBDSFL010000195.1:0-5346 GCA_039919545.1 Thermoanaerobaculia bacterium
GCGTACTCGGCGGCCGAGAAGAGGGCGAGGCCGAGCTTCTTGTGGACCGGTGAATCGTCCTTGGCGGTCTTGGCGGCGTTCTTGTAGCTCTCGGCGGCGCGCTTGGGCTTGCCGGCGAGGCGCATCAGATCGCCCAGGTTTTCCCAGAGCAGCGGATCGGACGAGACGCGCGAGGCCGCGCGCAGCCTCAGCTCGGCGCGCTTGAGATCGTTCCGGGAAAAGTCGAGCACGGCGAGGACCTGCAGGATGCTGGCCTCGTCGCCCCCTCCCTGCTCCATCCAGGATTCGACTTCCTTCTCGAGCCGCTTGGCCTCCTCGGAGAGCACCTTCTTCGGCACGGCGCTGGCGAGAAGATCGATGCGCTCGGGGAAGCCGTCGGCCGCGAGGCGCTGCTTGAGAAGCTCGAACGTGGACCGCGCCTTCTTGCCGAAGAACTGGCGCTGGTTCGTCTGATCCTGCTTGGCGCGGTCGGTGAGCTTGGTGAGATCGGTGATCGTGGCGTCGAGCTTGGCGGCCTTCGCGGTCTCGGCGGCCAGCTGCTCCTGCAGCTCGGCGATCTGCGCGGCGTCGCGCGTGCGCTCTTCCTGCCGCGCCTGGATTTCCTGGTTCAGCCGCCCGCTTTCCTCGGCGAGCTTCTTCTTCGTCCCCAGGAGCGCGGAGAGCGCTGCAAACGCGGCAATAGCCGCGACGACCGCGATGGCGATGGCGATACCCACTGGAGACCCTCCGCTTTCGGGGACGAGACCGGACGGAGATTCTACCTCCGGCCGACTTTGGACAGAAACGTGAAGTCTCCGTTCAGGGGCATCGCCTCGAGTCCCGTGAGGTCGGAACCGTGCACGGCGACGATGTTCGCGGTGTAGAGGGAGATGTACGGCAGCTCCTCCGCGGCGCGCAGCTGCACCTCGCGATACAGGGCGCGTCTCTGCTCTTGATCGAGCGTCCGGCGCGCCTCCTCGATCCAGCGGTCCATCGACGGATCGCTGAAGAAGCCGCGGTTCCACCCCTTCGGGGGAATGGCCGTCGAGAGGAAGACCTCGTGGTAGTGATCGGGGTCGACGATGCCCTGCCAGCGCAGGCTGAAGAGCTGGAAGCTCCCCTTCACCACGTCCTGGTAGAAGACTGCGAAGTCATTGGAGCGAAGCGTGGTCTTGACGCCCAGCTCCTTCCACTGCGCGGCGATGGCCGTGGCCTGCAGGACCGAGCTCTCGTCCGTCGACGTCTTGTACGTGATCGAGAGCCGCGGCTTGCCGTTGCCCGGATCCGGAAAGCCCGCCTCGTCCAGCAGACGCCGGGCTTCCGGCAGGTTACGCACGAGAGGCGGGATGTCCTCGGCGCGCGCCCAGTGTCCCGGCGGCACGAGCGTCTCCGTCTTCACGACGGTGTCGCGCCAGAGCCCGTGCACCAGCGCGTCGCGATCGAGGGCCAGGGCCAGCGCTCGCCGCACGGCACGCTTGCCGAGCAGCGGGTCGTGCAGGTTGAAGGCGAGATACGCGTACGTGGAGCCGGGCCGGATGGTCACCGCCACGCCGGGGCTGGTGCGGAAGCGGGGGAGGAGATCGGGCGGGAGGTTGTTGATCGAGAGGTGCAGGCTGCCGCGCAGCAGCTCGAGCGCGCGGGTGGTGGCATCGGGAACGATGCGGAAGACGAGCTTCGGGATCTTCGCCGCGCCCGCGAAGCAGCCGTCCCACCGCGTGAAGAGCACGCGTTCGTCGGGCTTGTAGCCGACGAGGCGATACGGGCCGGTGCCGATGGGGCGCGCATCCGCGTCGGCCACGGAGGTTCCGTCCGGCAAGATTCCGAGAAGCAGCTGCAGCGGAAACGATGCGTACGGCGACTTGAGCCGGAACGTGACGTCGCTCGGGGAGGGCGCCTCGATGGCCTCGATGATCTTCAGCGGCTCCTTCTTGCTGCTGACGAAATCGGGAGAGAGCAGGCTGCGATAGGTGAAGAGCACGTCCTTGGCGCCGAATGGCCGGCCGTCCTGGAATCGCACGCCCTCACGGAGATGGAAATTCCAGACGACTCCATCCGGCGACTCGAACGACTCGGCGAGATCCGGCAGGTACGTCCCCGCATCGCCTTTCTTGAGGAGGCCGTTGTAGACCACGTCGTGGACGCGCCAGGAAGCCTGATCGGTGCCCACGCGCGGATCGAAGTGGAGCGGGCCCGACTCGAGGGCGACCACGAGGGTGTCCGCGCCGGGGCGATCGGAGACGCCGCCGCAGGCGGCTTCAAGGAGCACGCAAAGCAGGACGCACAGCAACAGGGGCACCGCGGGGCCAGCCCGGCTCATGAGGAACGCGATGCCGCCGTTAGAATGCCGTGTGCGTAACAAGATCGGAAAGTCTACCCGGGGTGCGCTCCGGCCCCTCCTGCTCCTCGTGGCCTACGCCCTGGCGATCGGAACCATCGACCGTTCCGCGGAGGCCGCGAGCAAGCCCCGGGTCGTCGTGCTCGGCTTCGACGGCGCGGACTATCGCCTCGTCGCCCAGGGGATCGCCGACGGTAAGCTCCCCAACCTCGCCAAGCTCGCGGCTAGTGGTGGCTTCGTGCCGCTGCGCCCCACCATTCCCGCGCAGACGCCGGTGTCGTGGTCGACGTTCTCGACCGGGCTCTCCCCGGGCCGCACGCAGATCTTCGACTTCCTCAAGCGAAATCCGAAGACGTATCGGCCCGAATTCGCCATCGCGGAAGAGGGGAAGAAGACATTCCTTCTCGGAAAGAGCAACCCGCCGGCGTTCGCGGCGGCGGGTTTCCTTCTCGGACTCCTGGTGGGGCTGCTGCTGTTCCGGCTGCTGAAGCGCAAGGGCGTCGTGCTCCTGGCCGGCGGCTTCCTGCTCGGCGTGATCGCGGGAGGCTTCGCCTTCCGGCTCGGCAAGCTGCTGCCGGAATCGGTTCCCACCGTGAAGAACAACCGGCGCGGGACGCCGTTCTGGGAAACCGCCGGGGCGCAGGGCGTGAGGTCGGTCGTGCTGCACGTGCCTGTCACGTTCCCCGCGGTGGACTACGACAACGGCCGGCTCGTGTCCGGCCTCGGCGTGCCCGACGTGCGCGGCCGCATCGGCACGCCGAGCTTCTACACGTCCGATCCCTTCTTCTCGCCCAAGAACAAGAACGAGTTCTCGGTCGAGATGATCCGGCTCGAGTCGAACAAGGGCACGATCAAGACCGAGGTCTTCGGCCCCTACAACAAGCTGTTCCCCGAACCTCCGGTCATCAAGATCCCGATGACGCTCACCGTGCTGCCCGACGGCGGGAGGCTGCGCATCGAGCCGAAGGGCTCCGCGGGCGTGACGTTGAAGGTGGGCGAGTGGTCGCCCTGGGTGATCTTCTCGTTCCCGTTCAACGGGCTCGTGAAGATGAGCGGCATGGGCCGCTTCCACCTGGCGGCCGTCACGCCGGAGATCCAGCTCTATCTCTCGCCGATCCACTTCAACCCGCTCGACCTCCCGCCCGTGGTCAAGATCACGGCGCCTGGCTCGCTGGCGAAATCGCTCGCGAAGAAGTACGGCCTCTACAAGACGATGGGGTGGCAGATCGACACCTGGTCGATGAGCGAAGGGACGATCGACGAGAAGACGTTTCTCGACGACGTGTCCGAGACGTTCCTGCAGTCGCGCAAGATGATGAACGGGATCCTGGCCGAGAAGGACGTCGACCTCTTCGTGCAGATCTACGAGTTCACCGACCGCGTGCAGCACGTCTTCTGGCGCTTCCGCGATCCGCAGCATCCCGCCTACGACGAGGGGAAGGCGAAGCTCTGGGCGCCGGCCATCGACCGTGCGTACCAGCAGATGGACGCGATCGTGGGTGACGCGATGGCCAAGCTCGACAAGGAAGACTTCCTGATGGTGCTCTCGGATCACGGCTTTGCCACGTGGCGCCGCAGCGTGAACTACGACACCTGGCTCGTCGAGAACGGCTACATGACGCTGACGGGGGGCGCCGACGGCAAGAAGGCCGACCTCGAGATGCTCTTCGGACAGGGCGAGTTCTGGCCGAACGTCGACTGGTCCAAGACGCGCGCGTACGCGATGGGGCTCGGCGAGATCTACATCAACGTGAAGGGCCGCGAAGGCAAGGGCATCGTGCAGCCGGGGGCGGAGTACGAGGCGCTGCGCAAGGAGATCGCCGAGCGCCTGCTCGCGCTGACCGATCCCAAGACGGGGCTGAAGGTGGTTTCGAAGGTCTTCACGCGCGAGGAGGCCTACGGCTCCTTCGATGCCGATGTCATCCCCGATCTCTTCGTCGGAAATCAGGAGGGATACCGGATCGGCTGGCAGGGGAGCCTCGGCGTCGTCACCCCCGAGCTCTTCGAGGACAACAACCAGGTCTGGTCGGGCGATCACTGCTCGCTGGATCCGGCGCTCGTGCCCGGCATCTTCCTGGCGAACCGCCGCATCCCGGACGGCACGAAGGCGGGAATCGCCGACGTGCCCGCGACCATCCTCAAGGCGCTCGGCGTGAAGCCCGCCGAGAAGCTGGACGGAGCGCCGCTGTTCTAGGGGTTCTGGCCACCCTCCTGCTCTCTCTCGTGGAGCCCGCGCCCGGGGGAGCTCCCGTCACCGCCGTGGCGACTCCGCCCGCGGAGGCAGCGGTGCCCGCTTCCGCGGCACCGGTTGCGGCCACGCAGCCGCCGCCCGCCGACACGGCACCCGCCGCAGCTGCCGCCCCGGCTCGTCCCCTCGATCTCTCGGCGCGGCGCAAGGAGCTCACCGAGCTGAACCAGCGGCTTGCGGGGCTGAAGGGGCGCTACGCCGCCACGAAGAAAAAAGAGCTCGACGTGAAGAGCGCCCTGGCCGCCGCCGAGCTTCAGCTCGAGATTCGAACCGCCGAACGGCGCGTGCTCGAGCTGAAGATCCAGGACGTGGCGCGCTCGGCGACGCTGGCCGCCGCCGAGCGCGACGCCTCGGCCCGACACGTGGCGGCGCTCAGGACGAATCTTTCGCTCCGCATCGGCGCGCTCTATCGCATGGGGCGGCTCGGCTACCTGCGCGCGCTGGTGGCCGCGGAATCGGGACGCGACTTCCTGCGCGGCCTGCAGGTGCTCACCCATCTGGCCAGCCACGATGCGGCTCTCCTGTCGACGTACGAGCTGGCGCTCCAGACGCTGGCCGCACGGGAGAAGGAGCTGGCGGTGCACCGAGCCGAGATGGCGTCGCTCGTGGCCGAGAGCCGCAAGAAGGAAACGGAGACGGCCGCGGCGCGCGCGGAGAAGATGGAATTGCTGCGTCGCGTCCAGAAGGATTCCGAGAAGGAACGCGTCGAGGTGGTGACGCTGGAAGACAAGTCGACACGACTGGGCTCGCTGCTCGACCTGCTCGAATCGAACGGGCGGACGAC
>JBDSFL010000219.1:0-7599 GCA_039919545.1 Thermoanaerobaculia bacterium
ACGCCACGTGCTTCCCGTCGGGCGACCAGACGAGCGGATCGGAGACTCCGGCCGACAGGCTCGTGAGCCGCTGCGGCTCGCCTCCGTTCAGCTCGAGTGTGTAGACCTGCGGCGTTCCGTTGCGCGCCGAGACGAAGGCCAGGCGCGTGCCGTCGGGCGAGAAGCGCGGCGCGCTGTCGGATTTCTCGTGCCGCGTCAGAGCACGTGCGCTTGTCGAGCCGTCGGAGGGCATGAGCCACACATCCGCGTTCCGCTTGCCCGAATCGAGGTCCGTCGTGGTGCGCACGAAAGCCACGTTTCGTCCGTCGCGCGAGAGCTGCGGGTCAGTCACCCGCACCGTCTTCAGGAGGTCCTCCAGCGTCATCGGACGCGCGCCCTGCGCGGCAGGAGCGCCGACGAGGGCGAAGAGAGCCGAGAACGCCAGGACATGCCTTGCTTTCATGTGACCTCCGAAGATCGCGGACGCTGACTTCAAATGGAACGACCGGCCTTTCGGCCGGTCGACGAATTTTCTGGTGAGCCGAGAGGGACTTGAACCCACAACCCAGAGATTAAGAGTCTCTTGCTCTGCCAATTGAGCTATCGGCCCGGACTCGCATCGAAGGATCGAGACGAGAGCGCGCAATATAGTGAACGGGCGGGACAGACGCAAGGGGCGTCTCTTCAACCCGCCTCACCCACCGCCGACGAAGCTGACGACCTCGACCCTGCATCCGTCGTGCAGGAGCACCGTTTCGTAGTCTGCCTTGCGGACGATATTCCCGTCGATCTCCACCGCGATCCGGTCCTTCGTGAGTCCGAGCCGCGTGAGCAGGTCGTTCACCGAGGTGCCGCCGGGAACCGAGTCCGGCGCGCCATTCAGCACGATGGCCAGGCCCTGCTGATCCGTCGGGACCGATGGGCTCATCGCGCCTTGCGCCGGATCAGCTGCTTGATCTCGTTGTTCCCGAGGGACGAGGAGGCCGCGATGATCAGCGCCGCGTTGGCGGCCCCGATGTCGGGGATGATGCACGTGGCCTTCACCAGCCCGTCGCTGCCGGTGACGCCGCGGAAGACGATCTGCGGCGGCCCGACGGTGGAGACGACTCGCACCGAGATGTGCGCGCCGGCTACGGGCTTCTCGGTCAGCGAGGTGGACGCGCGGATCGAGAGCGCCACGGGCTCCCCGGAGAGCAGCTCACCCCCCGCCATCACCGAAAGCTCGAGGTGCTCCGAAGCGGCCTCGGAGGCGAGGTAATCGATGATCACCTGGTCGAGGGAACGTTCGTTGCTCACGCCCGGGATGCTGCCGCTGGACGGAGGCGATGGGCGACCCACCGGGCCGGTGACCGGCGCCTTCACCGCGGGAGCGCCGGACGAAGACGGGGGACCGGGCGGCGGCACCGCCAGAGGATTCGGGATGACTCCCGACGGACGCGGGAGATGCAGGGCGGGGCGCGGCGGCAGCGCGGGCCGCGGCGCAGGGGGCTGTGAAGTCGCCGCCGGGCGCGCGGGCTGAAAGGAGCCGCTGGCGCCCGAGAGCATCGCAGCCGCGGCGGCGGCCGCCGCCGCGGAGACCGGTTCGGGAGCGGGCCCCGCGCCCGCGATCACCTCGGGCTCGAGCGGGCTGAGCTCGCCGGGCTTGGTGCCGTCGAACCGGCCCCGGCGGATCGCCTCGATGATGCGGCGGTGCTGGAGATCCATCATCTCCTTCACGGCCTTCTCGTCTACCTGCGAATCCTTGATGTGCTCGGGATACGGGCTCTTTTTCGAGAGGAGAATCTCGCCGCCCACGTAGACGAGCGACTCCACCACCGGGTTGCCGGTGCCGCGGTCTTCCGTCTGGACGTGGAAGACCTTCTCCCCGTGTTTGATGTCGGTGTTAAAGCCTGTGATCACGACGAATCCGGCATTTTAGCGCGCTTGGCAGAGACGCTTCCCCAGCGGGTTCGCAGTCGCCCGTCAGCGCCGAGGTGCGGCCTTGGCGCGCGCGGGCGCCGCGGAGGCCGCGCGAGCGGCGGGTGAGGGGCGCAGCAGCGGCATCAGATAGCGGCCGGTCACGGACTCGGACCGTCGCGCGACCTCCTCCGGAGATCCCTCGGCGATGAGGCGTCCGCCGCGGTCTCCCCCTTCCGGGCCCAGGTCGATCACGTAGTCGGCCGTCTTCACGACATCGAGGTTGTGCTCGATCACGACGACGGTGTTCCCGCGGTCGACCAGCGCGTGCAGCACCTTCAGCAGCTTCTTCACGTCGTCGAAGTGGAGCCCCGTGGTGGGCTCGTCCAGGATGTAGAGCGTGCGGCCCGTGGCGCGCCGGGCCAGCTCCTTGGCCAGCTTCACCCGCTGCGCTTCCCCGCCCGAGAGCGTGGTCGCGGGCTGCCCGAGCTTGATGTAGCCGAGGCCCACGTCGTTCAGAGTCGACACGATGGCGGAGATCGAGGGGACGTTCGCGAAGACCTCGCAGGCCTGCTCGGCCGTGAGGTCGAGGAGGTCGGCCACGTTCAGCCCCTTGTAGCGGATCTCCAGCGTCTCGCGGTTGTAGCGCTTGCCGCCGCAGACGTCGCACGTGACGTAGATGTCGGGCAGAAAGTGCATCTCGATGGCGATCTGCCCGCCGCCGCCGCAGTTCTCGCAGCGCCCCCCCTTCACGTTGAACGAGAAGCGCCCCGGCCCGTAGCCGCGCATGCGCGACTCGGGCACCTGCGAGAGCAGGTCGCGAATCGGGTTGAAGACGTTCGTGTACGTGGCGGGGTTGGAGCGGGGCGTCCGACCGATGGGCGACTGGTCGATGTCGATGACCTTGTCGAGATGGGCGAGCCCCTGGATCTCGCGGTGCGCGCCTGGGCGGTCGGCGGCGCCGTTCAGCGTCCGCGCGGCCGCGCGGTAGAGGATGTCGTTCACCAGCGTCGACTTGCCCGAGCCCGACACGCCCGTCACGGCCGTGAACACGCCCAGCGGGAACCGAACGGTCACGTCCTTCAAATTGTTCGCGGTGGCCCCGGCCAGCGTGACGAACTTGCCGCTCCCGGTGCGCCGGGCCGTGGGGAGCTCGATCGACAGCTCGCGGCTCAGATACTTCCCCGTGAGCGAGCGCGGGAACGCGATGAGCTCGTCGGCGACCCCCTCGCCCACGATCTCGCCGCCATGCACGCCGGCGCCGGGCCCCAGGTCGACCACGCGGTCGGCCGCGCGGATCGTCTCCTCGTCATGCTCCACCACCACGACCGTGTTGCCCAGGTCGCGCATCTTCACCAGCGTGTCGATGAGCTTGCGGTTGTCTTTCGGGTGCAGCCCGATCGAGGGCTCGTCGAGCACGTAGAGCACGCCCATCAGCTTCGAGCCGATCTGCGTGGCGAGCCGGATGCGCTGCGCCTCGCCGCCCGAGAGCGTGGCGGAGGAGCGCGCGAGAGAGAGGTAGCCGATGCCCACGTCGTTCAGGAAGCCGAGGCGGTCGCCGATCTCGGAGAGGATCTTTCCGGCGATCTCCCGCTCGCGCGCCGTGGCCGAGAGAGTGTCGAAGAAGATCTTGGCCGCCTCCAGCGTCATCGAGGTCAGCTCGTCGATGGGGCGCCCCGCCACGAGCACCGCGAGCGCTTCCTTCTTGAGCCGCCGCCCGCCGCAATCGGGGCAGGGCGTGGCCGACATGTAGAGCTCCAGCTCGTTGCGCGCGTCTTCGCTCTCCACTTCCTTGTACTTGGCCTCGAGCAGCGGCACGAGCCCCTTGTAGGAGCTGGACCACTGGTACTGCCCCTTCTCGGACTTCCACTTCCACTTGATCTCCTGGTCGCCGGAGCCGTGCAGGATCATCTGGCGCACGTTCTTCGGCAGCTTGTTCCAGGGTTCGGTGAGCGAGAACTTCAGCACCTTTGCCAGCTGCTCGATCTGCCGCAGCCGCCAGTTCGCCGAGCCTTTCTTGTAGATGACGATGGCGCCATCGGCGATCGAGAGGCCCGGGTCGGGGATCAGGCGCTCGGGGTCGACCTGCTTCACGGAGCCGAGGCCCGAGCACGCCGTGCAGGCGCCGAACGGCGAGTTGAAGGAGAAGAGGCGCGGCGTGATCTCGCTCAGCGAGGTCCCGCAGTCGGGACAGGCATACGACGTCGACATCGTCTCGTCGGTGGTGGGGTCGGCCGCATTCGCTCCGGGAAGGGCGATGGTCACGATGCCGTCGGCCACGCGCACCGCGGTTTCCAGCGAGTCGGTGAGCCGGCGGCGCGTCTCGTCGTCATGACGCACGACGAGGCGGTCGATGACGACCTCGATGGTCTGCTTCTTCTGCTTGTCGAGCTCCGGCGGATCCGTCAGCTCGATCATCTGGCCGTTCACGCGCGCCCGCACGAAGCCCTGCTTCACCATCTCGGCCATCTGCTTCTTGTACTCGCCCTTCTTGCCGCGCACGTAAGGGGCGAGGATGAGGAAGCGCGTTCCGTCGGCCATCGCGAGCACGCGGTCGGTCATCTGCTGGACGCTCTGGGCCGAGATCTCCTTGCCGCACTTGATGCAGTGCGGCTTGCCGATGGAGGCATACAGGAGGCGGAGATAGTCGTAGATCTCGGTGACGGTGCCGACGGTCGAGCGCGGATTCTTCGACGTCGTCTTCTGCTCGATCGAGATCGCCGGCGAGAGCCCCTCGATGGAATCCACGTCGGGCTTCTCCATCTGCTCGAGGAACTGGCGCGCGTACGCCGACAGGGATTCGACGTAGCGCCTCTGCCCCTCGGCGAAGAGCGTGTCGAAGGCCAGCGAGGACTTGCCGGAGCCCGAGACCCCGGTGATGACGACGAGCGCGTTCCTCGGGATCGTCAGTGAGACGTTCTTGAGGTTGTGTTCGCGCGCGCCCCGGATGACGATGGAATCCATGAATTTCCTTCCGCCGTGCGGCGAGTCGCGGATTATGGACCGGGTGCGCCGGGAGCATGGGAATGCCTGAAGTCTTCGGCGTTCCCCTCCATCCGGCCCTGTCGCATCTCCCCATCGCCGCCACGCTCCTGGCCGCAGCGGCCTTGGCTGCCGCACGGTTCCGCGCCGAGGCCGAGAGGCCGGGCTGGGCCCGCGGGGCGCGTCTCCTGATCCTCGTCGCGCTCGCCGCCGCGCCGTTCTCGATCGGCACGGGCCGCGCGTGGGCCGACTCGCTGGGCCTGCTGCCAGGCGGGGAATGGCTCCCTTCCGCGGCGGCGAGAAACGGGCTTCTCAGGCGTCACGTACTTTCCGCGGCGGCGGCGACGGTGCTCCTGGCGCTCGCGCTCCTGCCGCTGCGCCGCTCGCGCCTCCGCCTGGCGCTGCTCCTCGCCTTCCTGGCCGCCGTCGCGATGGCGCTCGCGGGACACTTCGGCGGCGCCATGGTCCACACCATTCTGGGAACGCGCTGAACCGCTATAACGCAGAAGCAGGACCTGACCCTACCTGGGATCTATCTTGGGGGTCAGGTCCTGCTTCTCCATTATAGAAAGGCGTTTTCCGAGCCCTCTCAGCGCTCCTTTGAGCCCGCGGGCCCAGAGGCGGGGCGGGTTGCTGGCGATAAATTGCAGGATCGCGGGGGGATAGACGCGCCAGCGCACGGGGTGCGGCTCCATCACCTGGCTTCGCCCGTCGAGCTTGTGATCCCAGCGGGCCACGAGCCACCAGAGGGAGACGTAGCCCGTTCGACGCTTCACGAGCTGGAGGATTTCGTCGAGCCCGCGATCCCAGCCGGCTACAGTCTTGGCATCGGGGTGGAGGCGGGCGGCCGCGAGCTCGCGGTCCAGATACATCACTTGCTCGGGGCGATACCGCGCCGCGATGCGGAGCCAGTAGTCGTAGTCCATCGTGTGGGAAAGCGACTCGTCGAACTCCCCCACCTCCTCGAGCACCTTGCGGCTCCAGAAGGCAGCGGGCTGCGCGATGTAGCAAAGGTCCGCGAGGCGCGCCGGATCGTACGGATACGTCAGGTACGGCGCGAGCGTTCTTCCCGTCTGGTCGATGTAGATCGCGCGGCCGTACACGAGCCGCAGCTCCGGGTTCGCCGCGAAGGCCTCGCCCACCGCGCGGAGCGCACCCGGCAGGAGAACGTCATCGCTGTTCAGGTAGCCCAGCACCTCGCCGCGCGCTCGCCGGAGCCCGCGGTTGATCGCCTGGGCCTGGCCGCTGTCGGGCGCGGAGACGAACGGTACGCGTGCGCCGAATTCCTCCAGGATCGCGAGCGTGCCGTCGGTCGAGCCGCCGTCCTGCACGAAGAGGTCGAGGCCGGGATAGTCCTGCTCGAGCACGCTCTCGAGCGTGGCACGCACGAACGCGGCCTGGTTCAGGCTGGGCGTGACGAGAGAGATCGAGGGCAGGCGCGCGGTCACACGAGCTTCCCGGCCTTCATCGGCGTGGGGAAGAGGAACCGGATGCGGAGGAAGTTCGCGGCCAGAAAGGCGAAGCGGAGCGCCAGGGAGAGCGGCCACAGCCCGCGCGGGCCGTGCCGGCGCCAGATCTCCGCGTGCGCCGAGAGCGACAGGTTGTGCTTCGGGTCGCCCATCCAGGAGAGGTACTGGCGTAGCGAGGGGTGCCCTGCCGCCCGCGCGTCGTAGACGCCCACCTCGTGCAGGAGGCGCGCGTGCGGGTCGACGCGGAGCGGGATGCCCGCGCGATGCGCGCGCAGGGAAAAATCGGTGTCGCCCCACGACATCGGGAACCGTTCACCGTCCGGAAGTCCGATCTTCGCGAACACTTCCATCGGCACGTACGTCCCCATGCCGAAGAGCCAGTCGACCGCGTAAGGCGCGGCCGGAAGCGAGGACACCGGCGCGCCGTGATGCAGGATGCGCATCCCGCGTCCGAACCACTCGACGCCGCCGCCGCCGGACCACACGCGGTCCGGCTCCTGCGCGTACAGGAGCGCGCTGCCCACGAGGGCTCCCGGGTTCGCCGCCACACTCTGGGCCAGGCGCTCGAGATAGTCGCGCGGCGCGACCACATCCTGATTGAAGAAGAGGACGCCGGCATCGCCGCGATCGCGCGCGCGCTCCACGCCGCACGCGATCGCCCCCGTCCAGAACACCGGCGCGTCCGTCGTGAGGACCTCGAGGCCGGGAAACTCCCTCGCCAGAGCGCTCCCCTCCGCGCGACCGTCGTCGTCGATCAGCAGCACGCGCTCGGCGCCGGCGTCCCGCAGGGATGCCAGCGCCCGGCGCGTGAGCTCGACGCGCCCGTAGGCGGGAATGAGGATGGTTGGCTGGAAGGCGAGCATCCGTGTCGGTCCGATTCTCAGGCGGACGGCTCTCCCCGCCCATCGAGCACCGCGTTCTCGGCGTCCACCATCAATTTCACCAGCTCGCGAAACGAGGTGCGCGGAGCCCAGCCCAGCTCGCGCAGCGCCTTGCGTGCGTCGCCGCGCGTCTCGTTGATGTCGACGGGCCGGGCGTACTCGGGGTCGATGACCACGTGCTTGCGGTAGTCCAGCCCCACGGCCTCGAAGGCCGCCTCGCAGAAGTCCCCCACCGAGTGCGTCTCACCCGTGGCCAGAATGAAGTCGTCGGGCTTCTTCGCTCCGACGATCGCCCGCATCCCCTCGACGGTGTCGAGCGCGTAGCCCCAGTCGCGGCGCGGCTCGAGCGTGCCGAGATGCACGTCCTGCTCGAGCCCCCGCGCGATGCGGGC
>JBDSFL010000255.1:0-3915 GCA_039919545.1 Thermoanaerobaculia bacterium
GGTCCGGTTCGGAGCCTTGAGAGCGAAGCCCTGGAGCGGCGCGCTATCGATCGAGGATCTCGTCCGCCTCTACCGCACGCTGCGGCCGTCGGTCGTGCACCACGTGACGTTCAAAGCCGTCCTCTACGGAACCATCGCGGCCCGCCTCACCGGCGTCGGAGCGGTCGTGAACGCGATGACGGGGCTCGGTGACGTCTTCGCGGCGAACTCCCTTTCCGACCGAGGCTGGCGCGCGGTCACGGTCGCGCTGTTTCGAATCTTCGTCCGGCATCCGAACATGCGCATCGTCGTCCAGAACGCCGACGACCGCGACGTCCTCGTGAACGCCGGGGCCGTTCGACCGGAGCAGACGGCTCTGATTCGAGGATCCGGCGTCGATCCTGCGTTCTTCGTGCCCGCACCAGCCCGAGGCGCTCACACTCCCGTGGTGATCTGCGCGGCCCGCATGGTGCTCAACAAAGGGATCGGCGAATTCGTCTCCGCCGCGCGCCAGCTGAGATCCGAAGGGGTCGACGCCCGTTTTCTCCTGGCTGGCGACCGCGCGACGGATAGCGGAAAGGGGATTCCGGACAGTGTTTTCGACGGCTGGGTGCGAGAAGGGGCCATCGAGTACGCCGGGCTGCGAGAGGATATCCGCGAGCTCAATGCCCAAGCGGATATTGCCTGCCTCCCCTCCTGGGGCGGCGAAGGTGTGCCGAAGTCACTCATCGAGGCGGCCTCCAGCGAGCTGCCGATCGTGACCACCGACGTCCCCGGTTGCCGGGACATCGTTCGTCAAGGGGAGAATGGCTTTCTCGTCCCGCCCCGCGCGGTGGAACCGCTCGCCGAGGCGTTGCGGACGCTGATCCTCGATCCGGAGCTCGGACATCGCATGGGAGCGCGGGGCCGAGCGATCGTGATCGCGGAGTTCTCGCTGGAGCGCGTGATCGCCTCCACCCTCAAGATCTACGAAGAGCTCGCCTGAAAAAGAGAAGGCTTGGCCCCGGTCAACCGCGCGCGGAGATTTTTCGAAACACCTCGAGACCCCATTCCGGCATCGGCTGCCTCACGAGCCAGGAGAAGCCTGTCGACGGCAGCACCCACGCGCCCGCCGCGTAAGCAGACCAGCGCAGCCGGACGAGCATCGACGTCGCCCCGCGGGCGGCCGCGGCGATCCGGCGCGCTCCCTCGCCGCGGCCGCCCTGCTCCACGGCGTCGATCCCAGCCGCCATCTCGTACACGAGCGGGAGACCCGGCCCGGACCAGTGCGGCGACGAGAACGAGCGCGAAGCCTCGATGAGCCCTCTGACCATCCGGTCCGCGCTGCGGCTCGCGCTCCTCGGGTGCGTGCGGATGAATGCGAGAGACGTGGACGCCGGCACAAACTGGAACGTGCATCCGGCGATCGCGGCCCGGAGCCACAGATCCCAGTCCTCGTTTCCCCTCACGGCTTCATTGAACAGACCGGCCCGATCGAAGACGCCGCGTCGGAGCAGCGGCGCCAGGATCGGCATGACGTTGAACATCTGCAGCTTCCGGAGCGCGTCCTTTGTGCCGGAGACCTCGGCCATCAAGGGACGCGAGAGACGGCCGTCGAGTGAGTGCAGGATCTCGTCGGGCAGCTCGGTGCGGAAGAACGAGACCGGCCCATAAACGACGTCGACGTCCGCATGAGAATCGAGGTATGCGGCGTGAGTCTCGAGCTTCGTCGCAGCCAGCCGATCGTCCGCGTCGAGAAATTGAACGTATTCACCCCGTGCCTGCCGGAGCGCCAGATTGCGAGCCGCGGACGGACCTCGGTTCTCCTGACGCATCGGGATCACCCGGGAATCCCTGGCCGCGTAAGAGCACGCGACGTCGAAAGTGGCGTCCGTGGAGCCGTCATCGACCACGAGACACTCCCAGTCTCTCCGGGTCTGCGCGATGAGGCTGTCGAGCGCTTCAGGCAGGAAGTTCGCGTAGTTGAAGGCCGCGACGACGACGCTGATCACGAGATGCCGATTGTACGTGGGCCTGCTTCGGTGAGAGTGCGACTGATCCCCCTTGAACGCGACGCTCAGCGGGAGATCGGCAGCGCCTCCGCCGGCTTCCGGCGCGACTCGCCCGTCTCGCGAGCGAGCACGCCGAACTGCCGCCAGTCGTACCGGAACCGAAACGCGCGCAGGAGCTGCCGATCGCTCACGCGCCGGAGGCGCCGCGCGACGGAACGCCGCTCTGCGATCACCTTCCGCTTGCGTACGACCCACCGGTACGAGCTCCACTTCGCCAGCAGGAAGCGCGGGCCCCGAAGGAGCGAATAGCCCCACGCCAGCAGCTCCGTCACGAGCAGGAAGGGAGCCAGCAGGGCGATCGACCTCGGCGCGAGGTACGCGAGCAGCATCGCCACGCGGTTTCGCTCGAGCAGGTGGAACTTGTCGGGATACATCGACAGGAAGTAGTCGTGCTCCACGCGCGCGCGCGGCACGCAATAGAGGCGGTATCCCGCGAGCCGGAGGAGCCACGACAGGTTCACGTCCTCGTGATAGAGAAATCCCGTCACGTCGAAGCCCCCGATCTCCTCGTAGACGGCGCGTCTCATCGCGTACGCGGCCCCCTGGATGCCGGCCACCTCGAACGGCTCGCGGTCGTAGGCGGCCACGGAGTCGTCGAGACCACGGTTGAATCCCAGACCCGTCACGTGCAGGTTCTGCCCGGCGGCGTTGACGTGCCCCCCGTCGCTCAGGAGGATGAGCGGATTCACCGCGCCGGCGTCGGGAAGCCGGCGCAGGCAGGCGATGAGCGGCGACAACCAGCCCTCCCGCGCCACGATATCCATGTTGCAGAAGACGAGCACGTCGCCCCCCGCGGCGTTCGCGCCCGCGTTGAGGCCCGCGGCATACCCGGCGTTCTCCGGACGAAGGAGCAGCCGCACTCCGTCTCGCTCGGCGAGCCTCGGGCTGCCGTCCGTCGAGGCGTTGTCGACGACGATCAGCTCGGCGTCGGGGGCCGTCGCCCGCATCGAGTCGAGGCACCGCAGCAGCTTTTCGCCGCCGTTGAAATTGACGACGATGATCGAGACGCGCTCATCGATCGGGTGATCGGCCATCTGACCTGTTCGCTTTCCTGAGCTGATCCGCGAGGACCTGCAGCTGGACGTCGATCTCGCGGAAGCGCTGCGCGATGGTGTGCAGGATGATGCCGACGAGGCCGCTGATCGTTCCGATCAGCACGAGGCCGACCGCCAGAATCGCCGACGGAATGCGGCCGATGAGCCCCGTGCGCAGGAACTCGACGATGACGACGAGGCCCGGAATGAATCCGAGCGCGACGAAGGCGAGGCCGATGGCGCCGAAGAAAGAGAGGGGCTTGTAGTCACGGAAGAGCGCCAGCATGCTCTTCAGGATGACGATTCCATCCCGCACGATACGGATCTTCGAGTGGCTCCCCTGCGGTCTGGCTTTCAGGTCGACGGACACCTCGACGACGCGGAACCGTCGCTGCAGGGCCCGGATCGTCATCTCCGCTTCCGTCTCGAAGCCTCCGCCGAAGAGCGGCGTGCCCGAGACGAATCGCCGGCTGAAGGCCCGGTAGCCGGAGAGGAGATCGCTCAGCGTCGCGCCGAAGATGCGTCTCAGGACGAAGAGGTACATCCGGTTGCCGAATCGATTGAGCACCTTGAAATCACTGTGCGCACCCTGTTGCAGACGCGAACCGATGACCATGTCGGCGGTACCGTCGAGCACCGGCTGGATGAGCCGGTGCACCGCCTCGGGCGGATACGTCGCATCCCCGTCGACCATCACGTACACGTCGGCATCGACCTCGCGAAACATGGCCTGGACGACGTTCCCCTTGCCCGGTCGCGGCTCGTGGTGCACCACGGCTCCAGCCGCACGCGCGAGCTCGACGGTGCGATCGGTGGAATTGTTGTCGAAGACATAGATCGTCGCCGCAGGC
>JBDSFL010000251.1:0-6977 GCA_039919545.1 Thermoanaerobaculia bacterium
GTGCCGGCGGGGCCGGGAACCCCGACAACCCGCACGGTTTCAAGACCGCCTACCTGTGGGAGGAGGTGCTCGCACGCCCGAGCCTCCTCGACATCGTGGGCCGCTTCGTCCACCTCCAGGTCACCGAGAAGAAGGTCGGAGGACGGACCTTCCAGAAGGAGACTCTCATTTTCCCGCGCTACCACCAGCTCGACGCCGTTCGGAAGCTCGAGACGGACGCGCGCTCGTCCGGTGCGGGGAAGAACTATCTCATTCAGCACTCGGCCGGCAGCGGGAAGAGCAACTCCATCGCGTGGCTCGCCCACCGGCTCGCGAGCCTCCACGACGCCACAGACGCGCGGATCTTCGACTCGGTCATCGTCATCACCGACCGGCGCGTGCTTGATAAGCAGCTCCAGGACACGATCTATCAGTTCGAGCACAAGCAGGGCGTCGTCCGGAAGATCGACCAGCACTCCGAGCAGCTCGCGGACGCCCTCGCGGCGGGGACGCCCATCGTCATCACGACGCTCCAGAAGTTCCCATTCGTGACCGAGAAAGTCGCCTCCCTCCCCGGCAAGCGATTTGCCGTGATCGTCGACGAGGCGCACAGCTCGCAGTCCGGCGAGGCTGCCACCGAGCTGAAGGGCGTGCTTTCCGGCGACATCATTCGTGAGGAGGCGAAGCAGTGGGCGGAGGAGGAGGGCCAGGGGCTCGACTACGAGGAGGAGATCGTGAAGACGATGCTCCGCCGGGGCCGCCAGAAGAACTTGAGCTTCTTCGCGTTCACGGCGACGCCGAAGCACAAGACGCTCGAGGTCTTCGGCACGCCGTGTCCGGGCGGGAAGCCCGTCCCGTTCCACGTCTACACGATGCGCCAGGCGATCGAGGAGAGGTTCATCCTCGACGTCCTCAAGAGCTACACGACGTACAAGACGTACTTCCGCCTCATCAAGTCGATCGCCGACGACCCGAAGGTCGAAAAGCGGAAGGCGGCGAAGGCCCTCGCGCGCTTCATGAGCTTGCACGCCGTGAACATCGCCCAGAAGACCGAGGTCATGGTCGAGCACTTCTGGACCTTCTCGCGGCACAAGGTCGGCGGGAAGGCGAAGGCGATGGTGGTGACGTCGTCGCGCCTGCACGCGGTCCGGTACAAGCTCGCCTTCGATGCCTACATCCAGAAGAAGGGCTACCACGATATCAAGGCGCTCGTCGCCTTCTCCGGCGAGGTGACCGACCCCGACCTGCCCGGGAAGACGTACACCGAGGTCGAGATGAACGGCGGCAAGATTCGTGAGAAGGAGCTGCCGGAGCGCTTCGGCAGCGAGGAATACCGCCTGCTTCTCGTGGCGGAGAAGTACCAGACCGGCTTCGACCAGCCGCTGCTCCACACGATGTACGTCGACAAGCGGCTGGACGGCGTCCAGGCCGTGCAGACGCTCTCGCGCCTGAACCGCACCGCACCCGGGAAGGACGACACCTTCGTCCTCGACTTCGTGAACGAGGCCGAGGACATCCACCAGGCGTTCCAGCCGTATTACGAACAGCCGCTCCTTGGCGAGCGTGCGATGCCGCACCAGCTCTACGAGCTCCAGGCGAAGCTCGAGGCCACGCAGGTGTTCTTCGCGGCCGAGGTCGAGGAGCTCTGCCGGGCGTACTTCAAGCCGACCGAACGCCAATCAGCGGGCGACCTCGCGAAGATTTACGCCTGCCTTGCTCCAGCCGTCGGGCGGTTCACGGCGCTCGACGAGGAGAAGCAGGAGGAGTTCCGCGGCCTTCTCACTTCTTTTCGGGATCTCTACTCCTTCATGTCCCAGGTGATCCCGTTCACGGACACGGACCTCGAGAAGCTCTATACCTACGTCCGCCACCTGGCGAAGGAGCTACCGCGGCGCGGGAGCGCCGCGTACGACTTCGATGGCGACGTGCAGCTCAAGTACTACCGGCTCCAGAAGATCAGCGAGGGGACGATCGCGCTTGCGAAGGGTGAAGGCGGTGTTCTCAAGGGGCCGACCGAAGTTGGGACTGGAAAGTCGAAGGACGAGGAGGTCGAACTCTCGCGCCTTATCGACGTGCTGAACGAGCGGTTCGGTACGAACTTCCGACCCGCAGACGAGCTCTTCTTCGAACAGATCCGCGAGGAAGCCGCGAGCCGTGAGGATCTCCAAGAAGCCGCGAAGGTCAACTCGCTCGACGACTTCCGCTTCGTCTTCGACAAGGCGCTGGAAGGGATCTTCATCGACCGCATGGACCAGAACGACGACCTGTTCACGCGCTTCATGGATAACCCGGACTTCAAGAAGCTCGTCGGCAAGATCCTCTTAAAACAGGTGTACGAGAAGATCCGCGGAGGCGGGTCGCCCGACTCGGTGGCCCCGGCCGAACCGGCATCATGATGTCGCCGAAACCCGCGACGTCCAACATGTAGCTCAAACCCAATTCCTAATGTGAGATACCTATGAAGGACGCGCAGAAGCCCGACCACGTAAGCCTGAACACCCTCATCGGAAGGTTGAAGGAAGGCCGGTACGTCATCCCGGATTTCCAGCGTGAGTTCGAGTGGCGTCCGTGGGACATCCGGGAACTCGTCCGCTCGATCTTCTCGGACTACTACATCGGCAGCCTGCTCCTCTGGAAGGGCAAGAAGGAGACTTTCGCCGCACTAAGCTGTGAGCCGATCTACGCCCAAAAGACGAAGGGCAATGCCGAGTTCGTCGTGCTGGATGGTCAGCAGCGGCTGACGGCCATGCACTACGTGTTCATGGCGCCCGACGCACCGCTTCCGCATCGCCGGAGCCGGTTCGTCTACTACATCGCGGTCGACAAGTTCATGACGGAGGCGTACGACGAGGCTTTCGACTACGACGTCCTCTCGAAACGTTGGGGTGCACTGCTCCTTGATCGCGAGGACCAGTTCGAGCGCCATATCTTCCCGCTGTCCGTCCTCGGAGGCGGTCGGTTCGACTTCCCGAACTGGGTCCAGGGCTACGAGAAGCATTGGACGGACAAGGCGACAAGCTGCGCGGATGCGGGCGACGTGGCAGGCGAGAGGGTGGCGCGGAGCCACTCCGAGAACGCTGCCTCGTTCGGGCAGCAGATCGGGGACATCGCAGAGCAGTACCAGATCTCGTACATCGAGCTCGACGCCGACCTCGCGGTCGACAAGGTCTGCGACATCTTTACGCAAATCAACAGCCGGGGAATCCGGCTCGACGTTTTCGACCTAATCAACGCGCTCCTGAAGCCGAAGGGGCTCCAACTGAAGCAGCTGTACCGCGATTCGGCGACGGGGATGGACCTGAGCGGGCAGGAGAAGCTGCAGGACAAGATGAACGTCTACATCCTACAGGTCATGTCGATCCTGCGACAGACGTACTGCTCGCCGAAGTATCTCTACTTCCTCCTCCCTGGGGAGGAGAAGCAGGTGCGCGATCCCGACGGGACCCGTCGAAAGGAGGTGCTGATCGCCGACGTAAATGACTTCAAGGCGCGATGGTTGGCCGCCGTCGAGACCCTGAAGGATGCGATAAAGGCGATTCGCGACCCTCGCGAGTACGGCGCGATCTCGGGGGCGTACTGGCCGTACGTTTCGATCCTTCCCGGCTTCGCTGCGCTCCGAGCGCACGCCAAGACGCTTCCTCCGCCCAGACAACTCGATGCGCAGAGGAAGATCCGACACTGGTACTGGTCCTCCGTCTTCACGAGCCGCTACTCAGGGTCGGTGGAGTCGACGACGGCGCGCGACTTCCTCGACGTCAGGGCGTGGATGGATGACGACGCCGCAGAGCCGTCCGTCGTTCGGGAGTTCGCTGAACGAGCGCGGCGTCTGGACCTTCAGTCCGAGACGAAGAAGGGAAACTCCGTCTACAACGGGATCTTCAACCTCTACGTCCTGCAGGGGGCGCGAGACTGGGTCACCGGTGGTGCGCCCCGCCACGACGACCTAGACGACCACCACATCGTTCCGGACTCGTGGGGGAAGAAGAACATTAAGGGCGACCTGATTCACTCAATCCTGAATCGCACCCCTCTGACTCAGGAGACGAATCGCCACGTCATTAGTGACCGGCTGCCGAACGAGTACCTTCCTGAGCTCATCAAGCAGAGCGGAGAGAGTGTTGTCCGTGAGGTCTTGGAGTCCCACCTCATCTCCCCGGCCGCGCTCGCCATCCTGTTGCGGGACCCGTTTGGCCCGGAAGATTACGAGGCCTTCATTCTCGAGCGGCAGCGGACGATCCAGGACGCCATTGAGAACCTTCTCATAAAAGAGCGACTTGGGCTGCCGCCCAAGCTCCGGGAACTCGATGCTGCCGTGGAACGCGTTGAGCTCTCCCTTCGGAAAGAAGTTCTGAAAATCGTCGAAGGAAGCGAGGCGGCGGTGCCCTCTCATATCCTCCAGAAGGTGGACGAACGGGTATGCCGCGCGACAAAAAAGAATGTGGCGCTTGACGCCGATCGCTACGACACCATCGAGGGAAAACTAGAGTTCTTCGACCTTCGCGAGATCCAAGACACGATGGTCAGCAAGAACCTCTGGCCGAAGTTTGAGGTACGCTTCTCGAACAAAGAGATGCTCGTGAAGAAGTTTGACCAGCTGAGTGAGCTGCGGAATGGCATCCGCCACAGTCGCTCCGTAGACGAAGTTGTCCGCAAGGAGGGCGAGGCAGCGATCATCTGGTTCGATCAGGTCCTTGCGAAATGATTTCCCGCCAAGGAGTTGGGGAGGACGCGAAGCCGCGGTGCTTGCGACGAATCAACGCGTAGATCGATTGCCTCTCTAACTAAGAGTTTCGATTTACCACTCAACGCCGTGAGTCGATAAATGCCTTTGCAACGCGACGTACCATATCGGCGTCCCGAGGGAGCAGCACGAGAATGGTCGCTGCCGCTGCCGAGAGGGCGTTGGCGGAAGGTGCCACACCCCAACGCACCGTCATCGCTTCCAGGGCAATGATTACAAGGCTTTCGAAATCGACTACTTGAAGTGGCGCGACAATCTCCGTCCGAAGGGTCTCTACTACGAGCCGTGCCGCCATGGCGAGATCGACAGGCGGCATCGTGACGAGGCCAAAAACACGCACCAAATCCGATCGGTTCCGTTCGGGTTGCCGGAACGCCATACTCAGCAGCGATTCTGTCGGCATGATCATCGTGTAGGTTCGATCGACAAGCTTTAGGAGCATCTGGTCCCGAACTTCTCCGGACAGCACTCCACGTTCCACCAGAATCTGGAGGAGCGAAGTCGTTGAAAACGATCGAGCCGGCGCCCCCTTCGGGAGGTACCGCCGAAGGCCGAGGTCATCCGCGAACATCGTACCCTTCAAATGTTCAGCAAGCCGCACTGAGTCATGCGAGTCCCGGCCCATGGCAGTTCTCGTCTCGTCCTCACGGGAGCCCGATGCAGGAATCGTCTCCAGCGGCCGTAGGTCGATTCGCGCGTTGTCTGTTAGCCACGCGATAAGACGACGGAGTCGCGCTGCTTTAACCTCAAGCCGAAGGTCTCCAGCGGGGAGTTCCTCCAGTTGAATGCCGGCTGCACTGGGGATCACGAAACTTAGACCGTTGGCCTGCTGATGCTCGGCTCGATCGAGTTCGCGATTCAACACATTCAGCAATGAACGTGGTGCAACCCACGTGTACGTATCGGCGATTTGATCGAGCAGGCCCAGATCAATTGTCGTTTCAAGTGCCGACCGGGTGATAACCACGTTTGTCGCGCGCCGTGCGGCGTCCCGCGACTCTTGCTGTCCGGCAAGGTCTGACCAATCAACAATCAGCGGTCCAAGAGAACGATCCGGCATCATTGCGGCCGCCATTACATCCGCGACGGAAACACCAAGGACTCCTGCAACAAAACCCAGGGGAAGAGTGCTCTCGCGGTAGAGCCGAAAGGCCTCCTCGGTAGCCGCCTTCTTAGCGTGCAGGGACGATATGAAGGGTGCGACAAAGCGAACGGAGTCCGCTTCGGGCACCTTGAAAGCAGCGACGAAGAATGGCTCGCTCGGGAAGCGCTCTTGATAGTGGCCAATCACATCCCGGAACGCATGCACAACGGCCGGAAGAATCTCCTCGACTCTCCATCGCGCTTCTTGCCACGCGCCTGCATTCAGAGTGACGATATCGCCGACCCGCCTTCCTAGGTATTCCTTGGCTGCTGGATCGGTGGCGCTCAGTTCGTTTCTCAGGGGATCGACCGGTCCCTCGGGACAAATAACATACCCTCTTTCAGTACCGTCATCGCTCACGAGTCGTACGAACGTCTCTGGTGTGACTTCTGTCGGGAGCGGAATCTGTGGCGGATCGAAGATCATCAAGTTTGCGAACGCCCGATGGATTGCCGGATCCTGCGGAGCCAATCGGAGCGACCGATATGCCTGATTCGTCGCCTCGAGTGTTCGGCCAAGCTGTTTTAAGAGGTACGCCGTGTCCATGAGCTCAAGGGGGGACAATGAGTTTTTCCCCACGAGGGTATCGATGTGCGGTCTGGCGGCGTCGGATTCGCCAATCTCGAGAAGCCTCCGTGCGAGTTCCGCTCTGACCCGGAAATCCTCTGGGTGCTTCTCCGCAAGCCGTTCCAGGAGTCCGAGGGCTCCCCGAATGTCGCCCTGTTTGAGGGCAATATCGACAGAGATCCCAAGCGCCCAGTCGGGTAGGGGTTCGTCCTTGGGAAGATCTTCGAGCAGTTTCGCTGCGCGCGCGAACTCACCCACCGTCGTAAGCGCCCTGGCATAGTCACTCCGCGAACCGGCCGGCATGTCCGCCGGCCCGACCTCATCGAACACCTCTACAGCTTCACGAAGGCACTCACAACGGAGAAGACGGCCTCCGAGTTCCGCTAGGAAAATCGCTCGGCGCGTTGGGGCATGGTCGACAGCCCTTCTGAAGCATGCCGTACCCGCGACTACGTCTTGGCGGTTGAATGCCAATCGCCCCCGAAGAATTGCTTGCCGATCCGGTCCAATGGACTCTGACGTGATCGAGTCAAGAATTCGCGCCGC
>JBDSFL010000275.1:0-6956 GCA_039919545.1 Thermoanaerobaculia bacterium
CAGGGGCAGCCCGGATTTGGCGGCGATGGGGGCCTCGCGACCGCGGCCGCCCTCAACTTCCCGTCGGGCGTCGTCGCTGACGGGACCGGCATCGTGTACGTCGCGGATACCGAGAACAACCGGGTTCGGCGGATTCTTCCGTCGGGGCAGATCGATACGGTGGCAGGAATCGGGACGCGCGGCTTCATCGGCGACGGTGACGTGGCGACCTCGGCGAGCCTGGCATTCCCATCCTCGATCACGACGACGGAAGCAGGCGATCTCGTGATCGCGGATTCGTTCAACCATCGCATCCGCGTGGTCGACGCGGCGACTCATCGGATCTCCACCCGTGCGGGTTCGGCGAGCGCGGGATTCGCGGGGGACGACGGCCCCGCCACGCTCGCACAGCTTCGCTATCCGGCCGCGGTCGTGATCGACGGCGCGGGCAACTTGCTGATCGCCGACACGGACAACAACCGGATTCGCAAGGTCGCCGCGACCACGGGGATCATCACGACGCTGGCAGGAACCGGAGCGTCCGGGTACTCCGGTGATGGCGGGACCGCGGCTGCCGCCACGTTGCGTCGGCCGCAGTCCCTCGCGGTCGATCCCGCGGGGAACGTGCTGGTTGCGGACACCGACAACCACGTCATCCGGAGGATTTCCGCGACCACGGGGCTCATCGCGACCATCGCGGGATCCGGAACGGCAGGCTTCGACGGAGATGGCGGGCCGGCGACGACCAAGCGTCTGAACCAGCCGCGGGGCATTGCACTCGCCAGTTCGGGCGCACTCTTGATCGCCGATACGGGGAATCAGCGGGTCCGCCTGGTGGCGACGAGCGGCACCATCTCGACGGTGGCAGGAAACGGCGTTTCCAGCGATGTGGGAGACGGCGGGCCGGCGGTGGATGCGTCGCTCGCCTCTCCTTCCGGCATTCTTGTCGACACCCAGGGAAACCTCTTCATCGCCGACGCGGCGAACGCGCGAGTCAGGCGGGTCGACGCGAGTACCGGCGTGATCAGGACCGTGGCGGGCGGGCGCTCCGGCTTCTCGGGCGATTACGGACGCGCCACCGAGGCGGGTCTCACGGATCCGACGGGCGTCCATGTCGATTCCGCCGGGAATCTCTTCATTGCAGACTCGAAGAACAATCGGATCAGAGCGGTCATGGCGTGCGTGACGGTCTCTGCCCCAGCCCTCTCCACACCTGCGGACAGTGCATTGAACCTGACGCTGCCCTCGACTCTCACGTGGGCCGCGGTTCCCGGTGCCTTCCGTTATGACGTTCGCCTGGACACGATTTCTCCGCCTCTCAGGATCGTGGCGACCGATCTCGCCGATCTCCGCTTCGGCCTCTCGAATCTGCTTCCCGGCACGCGGTATTACTGGAGGGTCACGGCCAAGGGCGATCCTTTCTGCGAGCCCGTCTCGAGCAGCGAATCGCTCGTGCGGTCATTCGTGACCGACGCAGGCTGCGGCGCGCCGTCGAGCTTCAACGCACTCCTTCCCGCCGATCTCGAGCCGGCCTCCGGCTCCTCGCCGTTGCTCTCCTGGCAGCCCGCCTCGGGTGCGTCGCGATACGACCTGTATCTCGGGTCGAGCAATCCTCCCGCGCTCCTGGCGGCCGGACTCACCGGTACCACCTATCCCGCGCAAGGCCTCGCTCCGGGTTCGAGCTACTCGTGGTTCGTCATCGCTCATGCGTCCTGCGATCCGGCCCTGACCACGTCGACGCCACAGCGCTCGTTCAAGGTGTCCGGCGCGTGCGCCGGGGCCGGAGCTCTCGCGCTCGTTTTTCCCCCGAATGGAAGCACGGGCGTGACGGCCGATGCGACGCTCTCCTGGTCAGCCTCGGCGAGCGCTTCCGGCTACGACCTCTACTTCGGCACCGCTACTGCGCCTCCGCTTTATCAGAGCGACCTCAGCGCCACGTCGATTCTCCTCGCGGGACTGGCGCCCGGAGCCACGTACTCGTGGAGGGTCGTTGCGAAGTCGGCGTGCGATCCCGCGCGAAGCGCGACGACACCCATCTCCAGCTTCACGGTCGCGGGGACGTGTTCGGTTCCTCAGCCTCCCGCATTCGCGTTCGTTCCTCCCGGCGGAGTCGGCATCGGGCAGACCTATGTCGTGGCGTGGAGAGAGGCGGCGGGTCTCGATGCCGGCGGGCGCTACGTCGTGGAGCGCTCCCTCGTTCCCGCCTTCGCCACGCTGCTCGACGCGCAGGAAACGACCGGCACCTCCGCATCCTTCATCTCCACCGTCGAAGGCGTCTGCTACCACCGTGTGCGTGCCGTGCCAGGCTGCGACCCAGCCAAGGTGAGCGCGAATTCCGACACGCGCACGGTTGCCATCGTGGCAGGCACCCCATCCGTCGTCTTCACCGTGCAGCCGCGGGCCGTGATCACCAGCCTGGGCGAGAGGCTGGAAGACCAGAAGACGTCGATCGCGATCGAGAACCTCGGGAAGGTGCCCGTGCTCGTCAACATCGCGCGCCAGGAGCTCAACTCTTCGGTTCCCTTCTTCAACCTGGTCGATCCTCTCGGCGGCGACCTGGCCTTCGTGTCGCTGCAGCCCCGGGCTCCCCGCACGTTCGACGTCCGCTTCTCTGGGCCGCCGGCCGACAGGAAGGCCGACTACGAGGGCATCATCGTGGTCTCTGCCGTGGGTCCAGGGCTGGCGATCACGCCTTACGCCTTCGTGAACCTGAAGGTCGGAGGGGTCGAGAGCGCGACCCCCGTGGTGTCTTTCAAAGGCTCTCCTTCCGAGTACGCGTTCTTCCCCGGCTTCTCCGGACCGGACGATGCCAATCGAGAGCCGATCACGATCGAGATCAGCAACACCGGCAGCACGCCGATGGAGCTCGGCGCGGAGATCGGGCCCGAGGTCTGGCTGGTGCCGGAGACGAGCTGGAACGCGGCCGCGATCCAGCCCGGATCCACGAGGACGATCCGCCTCTTCACCCAGCGTGCACGCAGCCTCCACGGTTCGGCGTTCCCGCGCTTCACGTATCTCACGCTGCGCAACAGGAACGGCCGGACGGCGCGCGTTCTGGTCCAGGACAACGATGTCCTGGTCACGATGGGGGGCCGGCCGGCGAGCCTCGACGCGGGAATCCGGTCCTATGTCATCCCCTCCGTGGTCAACGGGAAGTCCCGCATCGACAACAGGTTCGTCTCGAAGCTCCGGCTGAGCAACGCGGGGAGCGACGCCGTCGCGGTGGATCTCTTCTTCACGCCTTCGGGCGCGGACGGATTCGATGCTTCTCAGGTGAAGCGGGCAAGGGTGCTCGTCCCCGGAAACGACCTCGTCACCCTGTCCAATCCGGTCGTGCAGCTCTTCGGCCTCACGCTTGACGGCGCCGGTTCGCTCGAGGTCCGGGCCGCCGTCGAAAAAGCGGGCCTGCTCACGGTCTCCTCGTCGGTGGACGCACCGGCTCGGGGCGGCGGCACGTTCGGATTCCAGATGCCTTCCGTGATCCGGGGAGAAGGGGCCAGGATCGGCAGGCCGCACGTGCTCGCCGGCATCACCGCCGGCGTCCAGCTGCGGTCGAACTTGATCCTGGCAGAAACGACGGGCATCGATTCGGCATCGATCCGCGCGGTGCTCTACGGCAGCGATGGAGACCGGCTCGGCGATCGACTCGTCGTCGTGCCGCGCTACGGCCAGATCCAGCTGTCCGGCGTCATCCAGGCTCTCGGCGGTGGCGAGAGTCTCGATGCGGGCCACATCCTCCTGATCGCCGAAGCCGGAGGAGGCTCGGTGGTGGGCGTGGTGACCGTCATCGACAACACGAACGACGACGCCGCGACCTTCGTGAGCCGTGTCGTCGCGAGCGTTCCGAGTCCTCTTTCTCACGGCAATGCGTTTCCCCGCCCGAGCTGGGCCCGCTCCGGTTCAGCCACCCTGAAATCGGTGATTCCCGCGATCGTGAATGGTTTCCAGACGTTCCTCGGCAGCGAGAGTCCTTTCACGTTCCGCTCGGAGCTGACGTTCGTTAGCGTGACCACCTCCACCACCGATTTCCGGCTGACCTACGCCGATGCGGAGAGCGGTCGAACCCACGTGACCACCGTCAGTGTTCCGGGACGCCAGACAAAGAAGTATTCCAACATCCTCGAGCAGCTGTTCGAGATCCCGCCCGGGCAGAAATCCCAGGGCCCGCTGTTCGTGGAATCGCAACCGACCGGAGCGGTCACTTGCAAGGTCTACTCTTTGCTCGAGACCGGGACGCTCGGCGACGCGTTTCCTGTCATCGCGCTCCCCTTCGAATCACTGACGGGAGCGGGAACGGCACGCCCGATCTACACCGACGGGCTCGAGCAGTCGGTCGACCCGATGCGCGGAACGCGCTCCAATCTCATCCTGAACGAAGTGCTGGGGCAGCCGGCCACGGTCATCGTTCGGCTCTATGAAGCGGGCAATCGGGTGCAGCCCATCGCCGAGAAGAGCGTGGCCCTCGGAGCCCTGGAAAAGGTGCAGCTCTCGACCGTCTTCTCCGGCCTCGGGCTGGATACTGCCGATCGCCGGAAGGATCGAACCAACGTGCAATGCGTCGTGGTCGCGACGGCGGGCGCGGGGCTCGTCTCCGGAGTCATCACTACGATCGACAACAGCACGGGAGACATCCGAAATTCGCTGCTGACCCCAAGCGGAGGAGTGCCGGCGACCGGAGGATTCGTCACCGGTTTCTGAATGGATGCCAGGAGCAGGCCGCAAGCCCGCGAGGCTGCTAACCTCCCGCGCGATGAATAAATTCATGCAGGCGGCTCTCGACGAGGCTCTGAAGGGACTGGCCGAGGGGGGAATCCCGATCGGCTCCGTGCTGGTGCGCGACGGCGAGATCATCGGACGTGGGCACAACCAGCGGGTGCAGCAGAAGGATCCGATCCTGCACGCCGAGATCGACTGCCTGCGCAACGCGGGACGCGTCGGGAACTACCGCGACACGATCCTCTATTCGACGTTGATGCCCTGCTACCTGTGCGCGGGCGCCGTCGTGCAGTTCGGAATCCCGCGGCTCGTGGCGGGCGAATCGCATACATTTCCCGGGGCTCCGGAATTCATGCGGGGGCACGGCGTGCTCGTCGAGGACCTCGCGCTCTCGTCCTGCAGCGACCTGATGAGTCGGTTCATCGCCGAGAATCCCGCCCTCTGGAACGAAGACATCGGGCGATGAAGCCCCGCTCCCAAGCCTGATTCCTTGCCAGGTTCTGAATCTTGACAAGATTGGTCCGGATTCATATCGTACCTGTTGAGTCCCATATCCCGGGATGAGGAAAGAACCCAGGGAAAAGCACATGTTTCGAATCGCCAAGCTCACCGACTACGGCATCGTTCTCCTCACGCATTTCGCCAGCCATCCCGAGCGCGAGGCCCTGAACGCGCGGGAGCTCGCCCAGGAGACCCATCTGCCGTTTCCGACGGTGGGAAAGCTCCTCAAGACGCTGGTTCACGGCGAGCTGCTGGTCTCCCACCGGGGCATCAACGGCGGCTACCGCCTGGCACGCCGCCCGGCCGACATCAACGTCGCCCAGATCATCACCATCCTCGAGGGGCCCATCGAGATCACCGAATGCAACACGCCCGGCACGTGCGAGCAGGAGCCCTGCTGCCCTGTGCAGAGCAACTGGCGCCTCATCAACGGTGCCATCCGCGAAGCGCTCGAGAAAGTCACCCTGGCCGAGATCGCGATCCCGAAGCACACGAATCGATGGCCGCAGGTGAGCGCGATGCTCCCGTCGGCGGGTCATGCGCACGAGCTGACCAGGAGCCTGGAACCATGAGCGCCAATGCCAATCCCAGTCCCAATGAAAAGCTGCTCGAAGAGCTGACCACCCGTGAATACCAGCACGGGTTCGTCACGAACATCGAGTCCGAGTCCATTCCCGCGGGCCTGAACGAAGACGTGATTCGCACGATCTCAGCCAAGAAGAACGAGCCCGAATTCCTGCTCGCGTGGAGGCTGCGCGCCTACCGCCACTGGCTCACCATGACCGAGCCCACCTGGGCGAAGGTGACCTACCCGACGATCGACTACGACAAGATCGTCTATTACTCGGCCCCCAAGCAGGCAGGAGACGGCCCCAAGAGCCTCGACGAGGTCGATCCGGAGCTGCTGGCGATGTACGAGAAGCTGGGTGTGCCGCTGCAGGAGCGGGCGATCCTGGCGGGTGTCGCCGTGGACGCGGTGTTCGACAGCGTCTCGGTGGCCACCACGTTCCGCGCCAAGCTCGGCGAGCTGGGCATCATCTTCTGCTCGTTCTCTGAGGCGGTGCACAACCACCCCGACCTCATCAAGAAGTACCTCGGCAGCGTCGTCCCGTACACCGACAATTTCTTCGCGGCGCTCAATGCGGCGGTCTTCTCCGACGGTTCGTTCTGCTTCATCCCCAAGGGCGTTCGCTGCCCCATGGAGCTGTCGACCTACTTCCGGATCAACCAGCCCGATACGGGGCAGTTCGAGCGCACGCTGATCATCGCCGAGGACGGTGCGACAGTGAGCTACCTCGAAGGGTGCACGGCCCCGAAGCGCGACAAGAACCAGCTGCACGCGGCGGTCGTCGAGCTGGTCGCCCTCGATCACGCGCAGATCAAGTACTCCACGGTTCAGAACTGGTATCCCGGTGACCGCGAAGGCAAGGGCGGCATCTACAACTTCGTCACCAAGCGCGGCAAGTGCCAGGGCAAGGGCTCGAAGATCTCGTGGACTCAGGTCGAGACCGGCTCTGCAATAACCTGGAAGTACCCCAGCTGCATCCTGCTGGGCGACGACTCCATCGGCGAGTTCTACTCCGTGGCGCTGACGAACAACTACCAGCAGGCCGACACGGGCACCAAGATGATCCACATCGGGAAGAACACCCGCTCCACGATCATCTCCAAGGGCATCTCCGCCGGCCACGGGCAGAACACCTACCGCGGCGAGGTGAAGATCCTCAAGGGTGCCGAAGGCGCGCGTAACTATTCCCAGT
>JBDSFL010000298.1:0-3605 GCA_039919545.1 Thermoanaerobaculia bacterium
GATGGTGAGGAGCTGCCCCACCCGCACCGGGTCGGGGGCGCTGCTCTGGAACACGCCGAGGTCGGCGGCCGTGGCGTCGGTCACGGTCACATCCGATCCCGCGGTGTTGTCGTCGAGATTCGGATCGGGCTCGTTCCCGTCCACACGCGCGCGGTTGGGGTAGACGCCCGTCTGCGACGGGGTGACGGCGATCTGGATCGTGACGGCCGCGCCGGGCACGAGGCTCCCGATGGCGCAGACGACCGACGAGGTCCCGGTGCAGGCTCCCTGCGTGGACTGCGCCGAGACGAAGGCTGCGCCCGGAGGGAGCGTGTTCGTCATCGTCACGCCCGTGGCCGTCGTCGGCCCGTTGTTGCGCGCGGTGAGCGTGAAGGTGAGCCGCGACCCGACCGCGACCGGGCTCGCGGACGCGGACATCGAGAGGGAGAGATCGGCCAGGTTGTTGCTCACGGTCACGGTGATGGTCGTCGAGTCGACCTGTCCGCAGACGTCCTTCAGGCGCACCCAGTAGCTCGTGGTCTGGGTGAGCGGCGGCGTGGTGAGGCTCGAGGACACCGCGCCCGCGATGGGCCGCGTGACATCGCCCGCCGCTCCCTGGTACCACTGATACGTGACGTTGCCGGTGCCGCTCCCGAAGACGCCGAGCACGGCGGCCTGCCCCGTCACGATCGTCGGGTTCGACAGCTGCGAGAAGATCACCGGGATCGGGCATCCCCCCGCGATCGGCACGACGCGGACGCGGTGGTTCTCGGAATCGCCGATGAAGATATCGCCGGCCGCATTCACCGCCAGGCCGATCGGCGTGTGAAGGCGGGCCGCCGTCGGGGCCCCGCCGTCACCCAGAAAGCCGGCGATCGCCCCCCCCACGATGGTCGAGATGAACTTCGTGGCCGCGTCCACCTTTCGCACCCTGGGGTATTCCGCGATCAGGAGGTTGCCCGCCCCGTCGTAGGCGATCTGCTGGGGGGCGCGCACGATCGCGAGCGTCGCGAGATTTCCGTCGCCGACGAAGTCCGCGGGACTCCCGCCCCCGGCAATCGTCTGGATGATTCCGCTCGCGATCGTGATCTTCCGGATCGCGAAATTCCCGGTGTCCGAGAAGGCCAGGTTCCCTGCCCCGTCGAAGGCGAGGAAGGACGGGATCGAGAGCGTGGCGGCCACGGCGGGGCCCCCGTCGCCGGTGCTCCCCTGGCTGCCGGTCCCGGCGATGGTCTGGATGATTCCCGTCTGCTTGTCGATCCGCCGGATGCGGTGGCGCTCCCGCTCGGCGATGTAGACGTTGCCTGCGGCGTCCACCGCGAGGCCGTACGGCGCGACGTTGGCGGCGGTGGCCGCGAGCCCGTCGCCGAGCCCGTCCGCGGGCGTGCCCCCGCCCGCCACGCTGCTCAGGATTCCGGTCGAGCGCTCGACGCGGTAGACGTGCCCGTTGAACGGGTCGGCGATGTAGAGGTTCCCCGCGGTGTCGAGCGCCACGTCGTGAGGGAAGCCCACCGAGGTGGTCGCGGCGGGACCGCCCGCCTGGAAATAGAGATCCCCGTTCCCCGCGTACGTGGTGATCGTCCTCGTCGCAGCCGACACGCGCCGCACGCGCCGCGCGTAGAAGTCGGTGATGAAGAGGTCCCCCGACGCATCCACGGCGATCCCCTTCGGGATGCTCAGGATCGCCGAGGTCGCCGGGCCGTCGTCTCCGATGAAGGAGCCGCCGCCAGCGATCGTGGAGATGATCGTCGTCGTCGCCTCCACCTTCCGGACTCCCCCCGCGGTCACGATGCCGAGCGCACCGGCCGGATCCACGACGAGGCCGCGCGGCTCGATGAGGCCCGCCTGCGTGGCAGGCATACCATCGCCGCCGCCGTAGCTGCCGTCTCCGGCGATCGTGGTGATGACACCGGTGTCGGCGTCGATCCGGCGAATGCGGCCGTGGAACGTGTCCGAGACGAGCACGTGGCGGCCGGTGGCATCCAGCGTGAGCGAGAAGGGACCGAAGAGCGTGGCGGCAGTCGCGGGGCCGCCGTCGCCCGCGAAATCGGTGGCGCCGTTGCCCGCGATCGTGCTGATCACTCCCGTGGCGCTGGTCACTTTCCGGATCCGGCTGTTCCCGGTGTCGGCGATGTAGATGTTGAACGCCGCGTCCAGCACGACGGCGTACGGGCTGGACAACCGCGCCGACGTCGCGGGACCGCCGTCTCCCGCGAAGCCTTCGCCCTGTCCGGTGCTGCCCGCGACGGTCGTGATCACTCCGGTGCTCTTGGTCACCTTCCGGATGTGATGCCGGTCGTACGACGAATCGGCGATGTAGAGATTCCCGTTCCGGTCATAGGTTATGCCGCGCGGCAAGCCGAGCGAGGCCGCCGTCGCGGGGCCTCCGTCGCCGAGGTTGTCGGCCGGAGAGCCTCCCCCCGCGATCGTCCGGATCAGCCCCGTGACCTTGTCCACGAGCCTCACGCGTCCGTTCCCGGTGTCCGCGATGACGAGATTGCCGTCCGGGTCGATGGCCAGTCCGCACGGTCCATCGAGCACGGCCGCGGTGGCCGGGCCGTTGTCCCCCGCGAAGCCGCGCCCGCCGTTTCCCGCGACCGTCGAGATGGTGCCGTTCCCCGAATCGACGCGGCGCACGCGGTTGGCCCCGCGCTCTGCAACGTAGAGATTTCCCGCGGCATCGCGGGCGAGCCCGAACGCATCCGAGAAGTCGATCGAGGTGGCCGGGCGCCCGTCACCCGCTCCGCCGCCGGCATACGGCTGGATCGTCTGCCCCAGGACAGGCGCCTCGAGGAAGAGGACGGCCGAGAAGACGAGACCAGACAGGAGCCGGACGAAAGCGTTCGCGTTCATGTTGGGTAAATCGTATCTCACTGCGGGGCGCGTGGCGTGCGTATCCGCGCCCTTCGCCGTTCACGAACGAAGGGAGCGAGAGAGAAAGAGGATCACAGGAGGCTGGTCTAATCTTCTTGCATGGACGTCTTCGAGACAGGCACTCCTCATTCGGGTCGAGAGGTCGCCGACGGGCTGAGGTCTCTGCACGTGGAGACCGAGCGATATCTGGAACGGATTCCGCCCCAGGTCTTCGTGCGCCCGCAGGGTGACAAGTGGTCGCCGGCCGATCACGTGCGCCACCTCTCCAAATCCAACTTCCCGGTCGCTCAGGCGCTGAAGCTGCCGCGTGTGCTGTTGCGTGCCCTGTTCGGGAAGGGGAAAGCGTCCCTGAGCTTCGAGGAGATGCGCGTGAGCTACCGCGCCAAGCTCGAGGCCGGCGCCAAGGCGGGACGCTTCGCGCCGGTGCCGAAGCCGCGGCCCGGAGATCCGGAGGCCTGGCGGCGCGAGGTGCTCGAGAAGTACCGGCTCTCGGCGGACTCGCTCCGGACCGGGATCGCGCGCTGGAGCGAAGCGGAGCTGGATGCGTACCGCCTCCCGCATCCGCTCTTCGGCAAGCTCACCGTCCGCGAGATGCTTTTTTTCACGCTGTACCACAACGCCCATCACGTGAGGATCGTGGCGGGGCGCGTGACGCCCCCGCGCTGACGATCGGCGCGGGCGGCGAGAATTCCGCCGCCCGCGCAAGCAGTCACCCGCGCGCGGGTCCCTGGGGCGGGCCCTCGTGAGGGCGC
>JBDSFL010000329.1:0-4446 GCA_039919545.1 Thermoanaerobaculia bacterium
GCTCGCGGACCTGAAATTCGTGAACTACACCACCCGGAACGGACTGGGCGACGACAACGTCCGGGTGGTGACCGAGGCGAAGGACGGCGCGGTGTGGGTGGGAACCGCCGGCGGCGGGCTCAACCGCATCGAACGTGGCGCCGTGGTGCGGCACGGGCCTTGGGAATCGCTCTCGAAGCTCTTCGTGCGCACGCTGGCGGCGGATCGTGAAGGGGCGCTCTGGGTCGGCACGAGCGACGGGCTCTGGTCGATCCAGGGAGCGGCCCTCGTGGCTCACGCCGCGAGCCAGGGGCTCACCGGGCGCAAGGTGGACGTGCTCTTCGTGCGGCGGAACGGCATGCTCCTCGTGGGCACCGAGGAAGGGGGGCTGCAGCAGCTCGCGGGCGGGCGATTCACCCCCTTCGCGCTGAAGGACGGCCGCTCACCGGCCTTCGTGCGCGTGATTCACGAGGACGCGCGCGGCACGCTCTGGCTCGGGACTCTCGACGGCGGACTCCTGCAGGTGGAGAACGAACGGCTGGTGAAGACCTGGACCGCGCACGACGGTCTCGGCGGCAACGGCATCTTCGCCTTGCACGAAGACGGGTCGGGCGACCTCTGGATCGGCACGCACGACGGGCTCAGCCGCCTGCACGGCGGACGGATCGGGACGGTCTCGACGCGTGAGGGCCTCCCGGACGACACCGTGTTCCAGATCCTCGATGACGGACGCGGCTTCCTGTGGCTCACTTCCAACCGGGGCCTCACGCGCGTCTCGCGGCTCTCGCTCGAAGACGTGCTGGAAGCGCGGGCGCCGCGTGTCGACGCGCAGCTCTTCGGCAAGGCAGACGGGATGGGGAGCACGCAGTGCAACGGGGCCACGCAGCCCGCAGGCACGCGACTCGGCGACGGCCGCCTGGCCGTGCCCACCGCGGGAGGGCTCACGGTGGTCGACCCCGCGGATCTCCACATGAACCGCGTGGCGCCCCGGGTCGCGCTCACGGAGGTGCTGGTGAACGGCCGGGCGATGAACACGAGCGCGCTGGATTCCGGACGCGAGCAGGAGCTGCCGTGGACGAGCGCGCGCTTCGAGTTCCGCTACGCCGGGCTGAGCCTGCTCCTGCCGGAACGGGTCACGTTCCGTCACCGCATGGACGGCTTCGACGCGGACTGGGTGGACGGCGGCACGCGCCGCATCGCTTTCTACAATTCTCTCCCGCCGGGGCGTCACGTCTTCCGCGTGCAGGCGCTGAACAACGACGGCGTCCTGAGCCAGGGCGAGGCACGCTTCACGTTCCTGCTCCCGGCGGCTCCGTGGCGGCGCTGGTGGGCCTGGCTGCTCTACGCCGCGCTGGCCGCCTCGGGCACGAGCCTGTTCGTGCGGGTGCGCGGGCGTGCCGGCCGCCGCCGCACGCAGGAGCTGGAGTCGAAGGTGCGCGAGCGCACGGCGGAGCTGGGCGAGGCGCTGAAGCGGGTCGAGGCTTCCGAGGCGCAGGCCGTGGAGGCCAACCGCGCCAAGAGCACGTTCGTCGCGAACATGAGCCACGAGCTCCGCACGCCGCTCAACGCGGTGCTCGGCTTCGCGCAGCTCCTCGAGCGCGACCCCACGATCGGCGGCGAGAGCCGGGACGGGCTCGAGATCATCCAGCGCTCGGGCCAGCACCTGCTCGGACTCATCAACGATGTCCTGTCGATCTCGAAGATCGAGGCCGGGCGGCTCACGATCGAGGATCGCGTGTTCGATGTTCGCGAGCTGCTGGCCTCGGTGTCGGCGATCGTGCGGGGACGCGCGGAGGCCAAAGGGCTCGCGGTCCGCTTCGAGCTGGACCCGAGCCTGCCCAGCTGGGTTCGGGGCGATGAGGGGAAGCTCCGCCAGGTGCTCGTGAACCTGCTCGGCAACGCCGTGAAATTCACGGCGGCGGGCCGGGTCGTGCTGAGGGCGCGCTGGGATCAGGCGCGGGCGGCCTTCGAGGTGGAGGACACCGGCGCGGGAATGACCGAGGCCGAGCGCGCGTCGCTCTTCGAGCCGTTCGTGCAGACCGACAGCGGCCGCAAGGCGCTGGAAGGAGCCGGCCTCGGCCTCGTCATCAGCCGGCAGATGGTGCGGCTGATGGGGGGCGACATCACCGTGTCGAGCCGCCCGGGCCAGGGCTCCACCTTTCGATTCGACGTCGATCTGGCGGCCGCCGAAGCCCCCGAGCGCCATGGCCGGGCGCGCGTCCTGGGGCTCGCGGAAGGGCAGCGCGTCCCGCGCATCCTCATCGTGGACGATACGGACGAGAACCGGCTCCTGCTCCGGCGGCTCCTCGTGTCCGCGGGCTTCGCGGTGCGCGAGGCGGTGAACGGCGCGCACGCCGTGGAGGAATGGCGGGCCTTCGCGCCCGATGCGGTGTTCATGGACATGAGGATGCCGGTCATGGACGGGCTCGAGGCGACGCGGCGGATCCGGGCGCTGGAGCGCGACGGAGCGCGCACCCGGATCCTGGCGCTCACCGCGAGCGCCTTCGAGCACGAGCGCGACGAGATCCTGTCGAGCGGCGCGGACGAGTTCGTGATGAAGCCCTTTCTCGTCGACGAGATCTTCGAGGTTCTCGCGCGAAATCTCGGCCTCCGTTACCGCACGGAGACGGAGCGGAGCGACGCGCTCCTCACGAGGGTTCCCGTCGCCTCGGGCCTCGACGTCGCGGATGGACTGCGCCGTGCTGGAGGAAATGCCGAGCTCTACGAGCGGCTGATCGGGAGTCTCGCGCTCGAGCTCGGCAGCGCCGTTCCTCGTCTCGAGATTCTTCTCGATGCGGGCGCACCGAAGGAGGCGCTGCATCTTCTCCACACGTTGAAGGGCACGGCCGCCACGCTCGGCGCGGCGCGCGTCGCCTCGGCTTGCGCCGAGCTCGAGGAGGCGCTCCGGCGGAAACCATCGGAGCGCCCGTCGCTGGAGGAGCTGGCGCACGCCGTGAGCGAGGCTCGCCGCGGCTGCGAGGCGCTGGGCGGGGGCGCCGAATCGGCGGCGGCTATTCGCTCCGGATCGCCGCAGGACGAAGAACCGGAATGGAGATCGAGGCCACCGGGAGCTTCCACCCGCTGATGGGCGTCCCCTCCACCTTCAGGTTCGAGGCGAGATAGTAGAGGCGCTGCGTGGCGGGCCCGTTCGGCACCTCGGTGAAGCGCTGGTTCAGATACGAGGGCGGGATCGCCTGGTAGATGAGCCGCATCTTGATCGTGACGCTCGCGGGGTCGATCCCGCTCGGCACCGGAATCTCGTACGAGATGGTGTCGGAGCCGCTGCCGTCGTTGTAGTCCGGATCGCTCTCGGCATTCCCCTTCGGGAACGTGTCCTTCAGAAACTCCAGGGGCAGCGAGGCGCTGGGCCCGGTTCTGGACCAGCCGATCGGGAGCAGGCGGTTGTCTTTGAACTCCTCGTCGCGCCGGATGAAGCTCGTCGTGAATTTTCCTTCCGAGTTCTTGATCAGCTCCTCGTAGATCTGCACCTGATCCTGGCGGGTGATCGTCTGGTAGTGAGGCTGCGACGCCTGGAGCGTCTGTCCGTCGGGGCCGGTGACGGTCTCGAAGAACTCCGACTTCAGCGGCTTGCGGTCGCCGTCCAGGATGACCCCGAGCTGGTTCGTCACGCCGGAGCCCCAGATCGTTCCTTCCTTGCCGTCCTTCGTGATCACGGCGCGCACCTCGAGGAAGGCGCGCCGGAAACCCACGCCGCTCGGGAAGCGGTGGCCCGTCCAGTTCACCACCTTCACGCGGGCGATGATCCGGCCATTGGCAAACGTGGCGGACGGCTGCTCCAGCGTCGCGGTCTCGGGGCCCGCTTTCTGCACGACGTTGTCGATGGCATCCTGCAGATCGCTCTCCGAGCCTGTCGAGTAGTCGGGCAGCCGGACGCCCAGGATCTCGTTGAATTGCTGGAAGAAAGTGAGCAGGTACGCGTTGAGCCCGAGCAGCTCGTGACGCACGAAGCCCGTCTCCCTCTTGCGGACGGTGATCTCGGGGTCCGGGAGGCGGTGATCCGCTTCGGGGTACGTCTCGTCCTCGATGATGGCGATGCGATCCTGGATCTGCGGGATGTCGATCGATTTCTTCGTGTTCGTGTAGCCCCCCTGCATGTGGCAGTCCTGGCACGTGCGGGTCTGGGCGGTGCGGGGACCGAATTCGTTCTGGTAGCGGCTGTTGAGCCACTCGAGGTACGTGGCCTGCTCCATGGAGAGGGGAGTGCTCGGACCCACGGCTGTCACGGGCTCGTGATCCATGATCGGCAGATTGATCGTGTGGCACGTGCCGCACATCCGCGAGCTCTTGACGTAGTCGTCGTGCCGCGGCTCGAAACCGGTCACGTTCTGCATCGTCTTCGGCGAGAGGGTGTCGTTCGTGAACGGTCCGAGGAGCTCGTCGGGCTTGTTCGTCTCGAACTGGCCCGTGATCGAGTGCTCGAGGAAGCTGCCGATCGGCTGGTTCTCC
>JBDSFL010000373.1:0-5869 GCA_039919545.1 Thermoanaerobaculia bacterium
GGCGCCGGCGGACCGGGCCATCTGCGCGCCCTTGCCGGGCGTGAACTCGATGTTGTGCACCACGGTGCCGAGCGGAATCGACTTCAGCGGGAGCGCGTTGCCGACGACGATGTCGGCCGTCGGGCCCGACACGACCATCTGCCCGACCGTGAGGCCGACGGGACAGATGATGTAGCGCTTCTCACCGTCCGCGTAGAACAGCAGCGCGATACGGGCGGTGCGGTTCGGGTCGTACTCGATCGAGGCCACGCGCGCCGGGATCCCGTACTTCTCGCGGAGGAAATCGATCGTGCGGTAGCTCTTCTTGTGACCGCCGCCGCGCCACCAGGAGGTGAGCTGGCCGAGCGAATTGCGTCCGCCCGTCTTCAGCTTGCCCTTGGTGAGGGATTTCTCGGGCCTGGACTTCGTGATCTCGGCGAAGTCCGGGCTCGTCCGCTGGCGGAGGCCGGGCGACGTCGGCTTATATGATTTGACCGGCATGGCTCGTTACACTCCCTCGAAGATCGCCGGCAGCTTCTGACCGGGCGCGAGTTTCACGTAGGCTTTCTTGCGGGGCGACGTCCGGCCGATCGACTTGCCGACCTTTCGGATCTTCCCGATGTTGCGGACGATGCGGACCGCTTCGACCTTCACCTGGAAGAGAGACTCGACCGCGTGCCGGATCTGGATCTTGTTGGCATCGCGGTGGACGTCGAACGTGAGGACGTTGGAGAGCTGCGTCATCATCGTGGAGCGCTCGGTGAGGAGCGGCTTCAGGATGATCGACTGGGGATTCATCATCATCCGAGCACCTCGGTGACGGTCCGGAGCGCGTGCTCGGTCATGACGAGCGTGCCCGCGTTCAGGGCGTCGTAGACATTGATTCCGAGCGCATCGATGACCGTGACCCGGGGGTGGTTGGCCGCGGCGCGCTTGAGGTTCACGTTGTCGCGGCGGTCGAGTAGGAGAGCCTTCCCTTCGAACGCGAGCTTCGTGAGGATGCCGGCGAGATCACCGGTCTTGTGGGTGGCGAGCTCGAAGTTCTCGAGCAGGACGAAGCGGTTCTCGCGCACCTTCTCGGAAAGGACGCAGCGGAGGGCCGCCTTCTTCGCCTTGGCATTGACCTTCAGGTCGTAGCCGTGCGGCGTGGGACCGTGCACCGTACCGCCCTTGCGGTGGATCGGCGGACGTCCGCCGCCCTGACGCGCTCGGCCGGTGCCCTTCTGCTTGTAAGGCTTCTTGCCGGAGCCGGAGACCTCGGAGCGCACCTTGACCTTGTGCGTGCCGCGATGCTCGCGCGCCCGAATGGACCGGACGGCTTCCCACACCAGGTGGCGACGAAACGGAACCCCGAAGACCTCGCCCGGAAGCGTGGCTTCTCCGACGGTCTCGTTCTTGAGATTGCGGATCGGAACGGTGACCGCCGCGGGAGCGGGGGCGGTGGAGGCCATGGAGGACTTGACGGTTGACATCATCTTCCTCCTTAAGCTGCCGCGCCGGCCGCGCTGGCCTTGGCGTTCTTCTTCTTCACGATCTTGATGATCGTGTTGCGGGCTCCGGGCACGGCGCCCGCGAGGTAGATCAGGTGGTTGTCCGCATCGATGCGAACGACCCTCAGATTCTTCATCGTGGTCTGCTTGCCGCCCATGCGCCCGGACATCCGCATGCCGGGATAGACGCGCGACGGGAAGGCCGACGAGCCGATCGAGCCGGGGGCCCGATGGAACATCGAACCGTGCGTCGCGACGCCGCCGGCGAAGCCATGCCGCTTCACGACGCCCTGGAAGCCCTTGCCCTTGGAGACGCCGACGACGTCGACGTGCTCGGCCACTGCGAAGATGTCGCAGAGAACCTTGTCGCCCGGCGCGATGGCGTCACCCGTCTCGCAGCGGATCTCGCCGAGCGTACGGGCGGGGGGGATTCCGGCCTTCTCGAAGTGGCCCTTGGCGGCCTTCGTGAGTCGACGCGGGGAGACCCGGCCGACGAGGCCGAGCTGCACGGCGTCGTAGCCGTCGTTTTCCTGAGTCTTGCGCTGAACGACCAGACACGGCCCAGCCTCGACGACCGTGACGGGCACAACCGTGCCGTCGGCCTCGAACACCTGGGTCATACCGATCTTTCGCCCTAAGATGCCGTTAATCATTGTTGATTCCTCGTCTCGCCTTCACGGAGAGACGGTCTACTTTCCCATCGTCCGGATTTCGACTTCGACGCCGGCAGGAAGCTCGAGCTTCGTCAGGGCGTCGACCGTCTGGGGGGTCCACTCGAAAATGTCGAGCAGGCGCTTGTGCGTCCGCATCTCGAATTGCTCGCGCGACTTCTTGTCGACGTGGGGCGAGCGGTTCACGGTCCACCGCGAGATCGTGGTCGGCAGCGGGATCGGCCCGGCGACCTTGGCGCCCGAGCGGCGCGCCGTGTCGACGATCTCGGTCGTCGACTGGTCGAGAATCCGGTAGTCGTATCCCTTGAGGCGGATGCGGATTTTGTCGTTGCCCATTTGAATCTCGTGCTTCCTAACGAGGGGGCTGCTCGGTCCGCCAAACCCCGTGAGGGGCTTGGGGGGATCGAGTAACCCCCAAGATAAAGGTTAGAGGAGGATCTCCACGACCGTGCCGGCGCCGACGGTTTTGCCGCCCTCACGGATGGCGAACTTGAGGCCCTTCTCCATCGCGATCGGGTTGATCAGAGTGATCTCGAGCTCCACGTCGTCGCCGGGCATGACCATCTCGACGCCCTCAGGGAGCTTCGCCGAGCCGGTGACGTCCGTCGTGCGGATGAAGAACTGGGGACGGTAGTTGTTGAAGAACGGGGTGTGGCGGCCGCCCTCGTCCTTTGAAAGGATATAGACCTTGCCCTTGAACTTGGTGTGGGGCTTGATCGAGCCGGGCTTCGCGAGCACCTGGCCGCGCATGACGTCCTCACGCTCGATACCGCGCAGGAGCACGCCGACGTTGTCGCCCGCCTCGCCGCGGTCGAGCAGCTTCTTGAACATCTCGACGCCGGTGACGGTCTTCTTCTGCGTGTCGCGGATGCCGATGATCTCGATCTCGTCGCCCACCTTGACCACGCCGCGCTCGACGCGGCCCGTGACGACGGTGCCACGGCCGGAAATCGAGAACACGTCTTCGATCGGGAGGAGGAAGTCCTTGTCGGTCTCGCGCATCGGGGTGGGGATGCTGGCGTCGAGGGCCGCCGCGAGGTCCCAGATGGCCTTGGCGTCGGGGCCGTTCGGATCGTTGAGCGCCTTGACGGCCGCTCCGCGGATCACGGGGATGTTGTCGCCGTCGAAGCCGTACTTCGAGAGCAGCTCGCGCACCTCGAGCTCGACGAGGTCGAGCAGCTCGACGTCTTCCATGAGGTCGCACTTGTTGAGGAACACGACCATCGCGGGCACGTTCACCTGGCGGGCCAGGAGCACGTGCTCCTTGGTCTGCGGCATCGGGCCGACGGGAGCGGAGACGACGAGGATCGCTCCGTCCATCTGCGCGGCGCCGGTGATCATGTTCTTGATGTAGTCGGCGTGCCCCGGGCAGTCGATGTGGGCGTAGTGCCGGTTCTCGGTCTCGTACTCCACGTGCGCGAGGGCGACCGTTAGGATCTTCGTCGCGTCGCGACGGAAGGTCTTCGCGTCGGCCTTGGCGACGTCGTCGTAAGCCTTGGCGACCGCGAATCCCTTGGTCGAAAGGACCTTCGTCAGCGCGGCCGTCAGCGTCGTCTTACCGTGGTCGACGTGCCCAATGGTTCCGACGTTCACGTGGGGCTTTTTGCGCTCGAACTTTTCCTTGGCCATGATGTCCTCCCTACAGCCTGATTCTTTTTTCTTGAAGCTTGTTAAACAGAGACTTTGGCGATGATGCCCTCGGCGATTGCCTTGGGAACCTCGTCATACTTTTCGAACTGCATCGAGTAGTTGGCACGCCCCTGCGTGAGCGACCGGAGCGTGGTGGCATAGCCGAACATCTCGGAGAGCGGCACGGTGGCCGTGATCACCTGGAAGTTGAGGCGGGGCTCCATGTGATTGATCTTGCCGCGGCGGGAGTTGAGGTCGCCGATGACGTCGCCCATGAAGTCTTCCGGGGTGACGACCTCGACGGCCATCATCGGCTCGAGGAGCACGGGGTTCGCCTTCTTGGCGGCGTCCTGGAACGCCATGGAGCCGGCGATCTTGAAGGCCATTTCCGACGAGTCGACGTCGTGGTAGGAACCGTCGTAGAGCTCGACCTGCAGGTTGACCGTGGGGAAACCGGCGAGCACGCCCGTGAGCGTGGCCTCCTTGATGCCCTGGTCGATCGGCTTGATGAACTCCCTGGGGATCGACCCCTGCGAAGTTCCGTTGATGAACTCGTAGTCCTTGCCTTCCGGATGGGGGCGAAGGCGGATCTTGGCGTGACCGTACTGGCCCTTGCCGCCCGACTGGCGGATGAACTTGCCCTCGCCGTTCACTTCCTTGCGGATGGTCTCGCGATAGGCGACCTGGGGCTTGCCGACGTTGGCGCCGACATTGAATTCGCGGACCATGCGGTCGACGATGATCTCGAGGTGGAGCTCGCCCATGCCGGCGATGATCGTCTGGTTCGTCTCCTTGTCCGTGTGGACTCGGAACGTGGGGTCTTCCTGCATGAGCTTGGCGAGCGCCATGCCCATCTTTTCCTGATCGACCTTCGTCTTCGGCTCGATCGATAGCGTGATGACGGGCTCGGGGAACTTCATCGACTCGAGCACGACGATGGAGTTGCGGTCACAGATCGTGTCGCCGGTGGTCACGTTCTTGAGGCCGACGGCGGCGCCGATGTCGCCCGCCCAGATCTCCTTGATCTCCTCACGCTTGTTGGCGTGCATCTTCAGGAGACGGCCGACGCGCTCGTTGTTCTGCTTGGTCGCGTTGTAGACCGGCGAACCGGCATCGAGGTGCCCGGAGTAGACCCGGAAGAACGCGAGCTGGCCGACGAAGGGGTCGGTCATGATCTTGAAGATGAGGCCGGCGAAGGGCTCGGTGTCCTTCGTCTCGCGCATCATGTCCTTGCCGTTCTCGTCGATTCCGCGGATGGCCGGGATGTCGAGAGGCGAGGGGAGGAATGACACGACGGCGTCGAGCAGCTGCTGGACACCCTTGTTCTTGAAGGCGGAGCCGCAGACCACGGGGTGGAGCTTGCCGGAGACCGTGGCCGCGCGAAGAGCCTTGGTGATCTCCTCGGCGGACGGGATGTGGCCATCCATGTACTTCTGCATCAGCTCGTCATCGGTCTCGGAAACCGACTCGATGAGCTTCTCGCGGTACGTGTTGTACATCTCCATGTGGTCGGCGGGGATCTCGACCGTCTCGAACTCGGCGCCGAGCGTCTCGTCGTTGAAGGCGTAGGCTTTTCCGGCGATGAGGTCGATGACGCCGCGAAGCGTCTCGGCCGAGCCCCAGGGGATCTGGATCGGGGTGGGCTTGGCGGCGAGCTTCGTGATCATCATCTCGACGCACTTCTCGAAGTCGGCGCCCACGCGGTCCATCTTGTTGATGAACGCGATTCGGGGAACGCCGTAACGGTCGGCCTGGCGCCACACCGTCTCGGACTGCGGCTCGACTCCGGAGACGGCATCGAAGACGGCCACGGCGCCGTCGAGGACGCGCAGCGAGCGCTCCACTTCGGCCGTGAAGTCGACGTGCCCCGGCGTGTCGATGATGTTGATCTTGATGCCCTTCCAGGAGCAGGTCGTCGCGGCCGACGTGATCGTGATGCCGCGCTCTTGCTCCTGGACCATCCAGTCCATCGTGGCAGTGCCGTCGTGGACTTCGCCGATCTTGTAGTTGACGCCGGTGTAATAGAGCACGCGCTCGGTGGTCGTGGTCTTACCCGCGTCGATGTGAGCGATGATCCCGATGTTCCGGTACAGCGCGAGC
>JBDSFL010000404.1:0-5706 GCA_039919545.1 Thermoanaerobaculia bacterium
CGGGCGTCGGGAAGACAGAGGTCGCGAGGCGCCTTGCCGAGTTCCTGTTCGACCATCAGAAGTCTCTCGTTCGATTCGACATGTCCGAGTACATGGAGAAGCACGCCGTCTCCAAGCTCATCGGCTCGCCTCCGGGCTACGTCGGCCACGAAGAGGGCGGGCAGCTCACGGAACGGATCCGCCGCCAGCCCTACTCCGTCATCCTGCTCGACGAGATCGAGAAGGCGCATCCCGACATCGCCAACCTGCTCCTCCAGATCCTGGAGGACGGCCAGCTGACCGATGCGTACGGCAACGTCGTCGATTTCAAGAACACACTCGTGATCATGACGTCGAACATCGGGACCAAGTACCTCGTGACCCAGTCGAAGGTCGGCTTCGGCGATGCCAAGAACGCCCCTCCCGCGCGAGAGGTCGAGGAGATGGTGCTCAAGGAGCTTCGCCGCGAGTTCTCGCCCGAGTTCATCAACCGCATCGACGAACCGATCGTCTTCAATCCGCTCGGCGTCGAGGAGCTCCGCGGAATCTGCCGCCTCCTGCTCGACGACGTGGCCGATACCCTGAAGCATCGGGGCCTCACGCTCGTCGCCGATCAAGCCGCGGTAGACTGGCTGCTCAACATGTCCGGACACGACGTCAGCTCGGGCGCACGGCCGCTGCGCCGTACCATTCAGCGTCACGTCGAAGACGCGGTATCGGAATTGCTGATCGCGTCGAGAGAGCCTTTGGAGTGTGTCGAAGTGACCGTTTTGAATAACGAGCTGAATGTTCACGTCCGCTCTACGGAGCCGGTCGGTTTGGTTCGGTAACCCGGGTGCTACCTCAGTTACGCGCCGGCCTATCGGCCGGCCGATCGAGTTCTGTCCGTCGCACTTTCACCTTCGCCAGCCTGGGCGCCCCGGCCAAGGTGATCGTGCTCGTGGCCGTTCTGGCGCAGACGGATGCCGGCTCGGCGCAACAGCCGGCTTCCGCTGATCCGCAGAACCCGCCTCCAGGACCCACGCCCCGGAACTCCCCGTCTCAGACCACACCGTCCCCCATGGGGGGAGCGTTTCCCGCAGCGGACGTGACCGCCGGCGTGGGCACCGTGATGGCGCCCGCGCCGACCCGGAAGATCCTGGAGATCGTCGTCCAGGGGGGAAAGTCCGTGTCGTCCGACACCGTGGCTTTCTATCTCGGCATCAAGCCGGGTGATCCGTACGATCCGAGCCTTCTGCACCGCAATTTCACCCGCCTGTGGGACTCCGGACTGTTCGAGGATCTCCGTCTCGAGAAGGAAGACACGCCCGAGGGCGTCCGCGTCGTCGCGGTCGTCGTCGAACGCCCGAAGGTCTCCGATCTGGAATTCCGCGGCAACAAGAAGCTCACCACCTCGCAGCTGAAAGACAAGCTGAAGGAGGGGAAGGCCGAGATCCGCGTGGGCGGGCCCCTCTCGTTGCGCGACGTGGCGAAGGCGAAGACCGCGCTCCTCGAGTCGTACCGCGCCGAAGGGTTTCGCTCGGCTGCCGTGGACGCCACGATCGAGACGATGGGCGCGAACGAGCGCCGGGTCGTGTTCCTCGTGGACGAGGGCGACAAGGTCAAGATCGAGGCGATCCGCTTCACCGGAAACTCCGTGTTCAGCCAGCGGAAGCTGCGCGGCGCGATGCACAAGACGCGGCAGACGCACTGGTTCATGTTCTGGGACAGCAAGGACGTGTACAACCAGGCGAGCTACGAGGAAGACGTCGAATCGATCCGCCACCTGTACCAGGACAATGGCTACAAAGACATCGTCGTCAAGGATCCCGTTCTCGAGACGTTCGTCGTGAACCCCAAGGAGAAGCGTCCCGAGAAGGTCAAGCGCCGGGTACGCGTCACCATCCCCGTCGTCGAGAACGAGAAGTACCTGTTCGGCACGGTGACGGTGGAAGGGGCGACCGTTTTTCCGGCCAAGAAGCTGGAGAAGGCGTTCTTCTACAAGACGGGAAAGCCGCTCAGCCGCGCGGTGATCGTGGATGGCGTGAAGGCCATCGATTCCATGTACCGCGAGCGGGGCTACATCTACGTCTTCATGAACCCCGAGAACGTGGAGAAACCGGGCAACATCGTGGACGTGCAGGTGAAGATGACCGAGGGCGACCAGTACCGCCTCGGCCGTGTGGAATTCACCGGTAACAAGACGACGCGCGACAAGGTCCTGCGCCGCGAGCTGCAGCTGAACGAGGGCGAGATCCTCGACATGGAGGCGTTCCGCAAGGGACTCTTCAAGATCACCCAGCTCGGCTACTTCAAGATCGAGGAAGACCCCGACTTCCGCGTGGTCGCCGAACGCAAAGCAGTCGACGTCACGGTGAAGGGGCAGGACACGAACCGCAACGAAGTGCAATTCGGCGCCGGCTATTCGCAGCTCGACGGGTTGTTCGGCCAGTTCCAGTTCTCGACCCGCAATTTCCTGGGACGCGGCGACACGCTCGGCCTGCAGTTCCAGCGCGGCAACCGTTCGAATTTCTTCGACCTGTCGTTCTCCGAGCCGTGGTTCCTCGACCAGCGCATGTCCGTGGGCGGCGCGATCTTCAACCGCACGCTCACCTACCTCGACGTCGATCAGCGCTCCAAGGGGCTGAACCTTTCGTATGGCCTGCAGCTGGGATTGTTCGATGTCGCATCGATCTTCTACGGCTTCACCGATACGACGAGCCGCTACCAGGTATTCCCCGCGCCCACGCCGCCAGGAAGCGGAATTCCTCCCGCCGCCTTCGCTGACTTCACGGGGCAGACGTCCTCGATCACGCCCGGCTATCGGTTCGACAGCCGGAACGATCCGTTCAACCCCAGCCGAGGCAAGCGCTATGGCGTGTCGGTCACGTTCGCCGGCGGCGCGCTGGGCGGAAGCTTCTCGTTCGTGAAGCCGGTCGGAAATTTCACCTGGTACCTGCCGGTCGGACGGAAGTCCGTCGTGGCGGCCAACGTCGAGCTGGGCCTCGTGCGTCCGTACGGCGGACAGGAGATCCCCATCTTCGAGCGCTTCCGCATCGGCGGCGACCGCTCGGTACGCGGCTTCCAGTTCGGGGGAATCTTCCCGATCGACAGCCAGAATCGTGCCTTCTTCAACGAACAGGGCGCCCTGCTCGGCGGGGACCGGATGGCCGTGATCAACCTCGAGTACGTCTACGACCTCGCGGGCCCGCTGAAGATCGCCGCCTTTTTCGACGCGGGTAACGCATGGCTCGAGGGACAGAACGCGAACATCTTCAAGATGCGCTCGTCGACGGGACTCGAGCTGCGTGTCTTCCTGCCGATCTTCCAGGCACCCCTTCGCTTCATCTACGGCATCAACCTCGACCCGAAGACCATCAAGGATCGCGAGGGGCTGCCGCTCCAGAACGGCGAGGAGAAGCGCACCGACTTCCAGTTCTCGATCGGGACGACGTTTTAGTGGGGGAGCTGACATGATCGTGGGGGTTTCTCGACCCCCCCACACCCCCCGATGGGGCCCGGACGGTTCGGAATCGCTGCCTCGCCGATCATTTGTTCGTTGAGTTAAACTCCCGCGCCGCTGGACCCGTTCCGGCGATCGACACAGAGACCTACATCAAGCAGAAAGAGGTTCCTTTCATGAAACGGTTCATTCCCATCGCGGCGACATTCCTGCTGGCCACCGCGGCCTCCACCCCCGCTCTCGCGCAGGGCGCGCAGAAGATCGGCGTCATCGAGGTCCAGCGGATCGTCCAGGAGTCCGCGGTCGGCAAGGAGAGCCTCGCCCGCGTCCAGAAGATCCAGGGCGGCAAGCAGGAAGAGCTCGTCCGGCGTCAGAAAGAGCTTCGCGACATGGAGCAGAAGATCCAGGAGCAGGGCAAGGCCCTCTCCGAGGACGCCATGGACAAGCTCCAGAAGGACTACCAGGCCAAGGCTCTCGACCTCAAGCGCTTTCAGGACGACGCGCAGCGCGAGCTCGAGGAGACGCAGCGCAAGGAGCTGAGCGAGCTCGAGAAGCGGATCATGCCCGTCATCGACACGGTGGCCAAGGAGCAGGGCTTCCAGCTCGTGTTCAACAAGTTCCAGAGCGGGCTGCTGTACGCCGACGGCGGCGTGGACCTCACCGAGGCCGTGATCACGCGCTTCAACACGCAGATCACCGCCGCTCCCGCCAAGGGCGCACCGGCCAAGCCGGTCGCGGCCGCTCCGGCGCCGGCGCCCAAGGGGGCCGCCCCCGCTCCCAAGACGCCAGCCCCGGCTCCCAAGAAGCCGTAATTTCTAAGCGGGATCGTGACAGCCGGCTCCCGATCCCCGATCGCCGCAAGTGAGGTCGCCGCCCTGGTGGGCGGCCGCCTCGCCGGCGACGGGTCGCTGCTGCTCCGCGGCGTGCGCTCCCTGTCGCAGGCCGGGCCCGACGAGCTTTCCTTCGTGGCGGATCCGCGCGAGGAGAGCCGGGCCAACGACTCACACGCCGGCGCCCTGCTGGTGAAATCGGTCCTCAGGTTTCCCGGCCGTCTCGCCATCGAGGTCGCCGATCCGCTGCTGGCCCTCGTCGAGATCCTGAACCTTTTCCATCCACGCCGCGTCGCTCGTCCCGGCATCCATCCCACCACGATTCTCGGAGCCGGCTCCGTCGTGGCACCGGGCGCCGAGGTCGGCCCCTACGTCGTGATCGGCGAGGATTCTCGGGTGGAGGATGGGGCCATCCTCGAAGCTCACGTGGTGCTCGGCCGCGACTGCGTGGTCGGACCGGCCTCCCGGCTGCATCCTCATGTCACGCTCTACGACGACGTCCAGCTCGGCGCGCGCGTCGAGATCCATTCGGGAACCGTGCTCGGGGCCGACGGCTTCGGCTACGCGCCCTCGCCGACGGGGATCCGGAAGATCCCGCAGATCGGCGGGGTGCGGATCGAATCGGACGTGGAGATCGGCGCGAACACCTGCGTGGACCGTGCTTCTCTCGAACAGACGAAGGTGGGGCAGGGAACGAAGATCGACGACCTCGTCATGGTGGCCCACAACTGCGAAATCGGGCGCCACTGCTTCGTCTGCTCGCAAGTCGGCCTGGCGGGTTCCACCGTCGTGGGCGACGGCGTCGTGATCGGCGGCCAGGTCGGCGTCGCGGGACACCTGAAGATCGGCAACGGCGTCAAGGTGGGCGCTCAGAGCGGCATCAACGGCGACGTGCCCGACGGCACGTCGGTGAACGGCTCGCCCCACATGGGCTATCGTGAATCGCTGAAGTCCCTGATCGAGTTCCGCCGCCTTCCGGAGACGGCCCGCCTCGTACGCGAGCTGGCACTCAAGCTGGAAGCGCACCAGGACAGGAGCAAATGAGCGAGACGACGTCGACCCCGGCCCCTCCCGCGCCTGCCGCGCCGTCGGCACCCACGGCCGCTCCGGGAGCGCCGGCGATGGGCATCATCCAGATCCTCGAAACGCTGCCTCACCGCTACCCCTTTCTCCTCGTCGACCGGATCCTCTCGATGGAGCCAGGCAAACGCGTGGTGGGGATCAAGAACGTGACGTTCAACGAGGAATTCTTCCTCGGGCACTTCCCGGGCAATCCCGTGATGCCGGGCGTGCTGATCATCGAAGCGATGGCGCAGGTGGGCGGCTGCCTCATCCTCTCCCAGATCCCGAACCCGAAGGAAAAGCTCGTGTTCCTCGCCTCGATCGACAAGGCGCGCTTCCGGCGCCCCGTCGTTCCCGGAGATCAGATCGTCTTCACCGTCGAGGTGCTCGCCG
>JBDSFL010000442.1:0-11999 GCA_039919545.1 Thermoanaerobaculia bacterium
TCACGGCGCAGGAGGAGGCAACCGAGGTCGTCCTCCGCGTGAAGGACTCTGGAATTGGCATCACGCGGGACATCCTTCCGCATGTCTTCGAACTTTTCACACAGGGACCGCGAACGCTGGACCGGTCTCAGGGTGGACTCGGAATCGGGCTGAGCCTGGCCTCCAAGCTCGTCGAGCTGCACGGCGGCACGATCGCGGCGGAGAGTCGCGGGGCCGGACTCGGAAGCGAGTTCTCGGTTCGCCTTCCCAGGAGCAATCCGGGAACCGTCGTGCCCGAGTCGATCCTCGAAAGCTTCGACGAGAGAACGGCGAATGGTTACAGAGTCCTCGTCGTCGACGACAATGCCGACGCGACCGACAGCATGGTCTCTCTCCTCTCGCTCGAGGGCTACGACACCCGTGCGGCCTATACCGGTTTTCAGGGCATCACGGTGGCGACCGGCTTTCGCCCGCACGCCGTGATCCTGGACATCGGACTCCCCGGGATGAACGGCTACGAGGTCGCGCAGCGCCTGCGGCTGGACGCGACGCACGCGGGCATCGTGCTGATCGCTCTGACTGGATACGGACAGGAGAGCGACCGGGTGAGGACGCAGGACGCGGGCTTTGATCTGCACCTCGTGAAGCCGGTCAAGACCGAGAACCTTCAACGCATGATGAAAACGCTTCTCGAGGCAGTCCGGCAACCGATGTGACCGATATGACGCCACCACGTTCTACGACCCCGATCGACACCGCTCGATCGTGGCTGTCGTTCGAGCAGCAACCTGACCCCTCGAATCAAGGAGGCAACAGGATGATTTCCGCGAGGCCCCGCGACGGTCAGTCCCAGGTCCCTTCGAACACGCAGCGCTTCCCACCTCGGCTGACGCATTCCACCTGCGTCACCTTCACGTTCCTGGTCCCCCAGCTCGACGAGACGCCCGCCTCGTTCCAGCCTTCGATCAGGCGGCAGTGAAGGGGGTCGATGTCGGGAAAATTCTCCAGGGCTAACCGGAAGTAGCCGGGCCGGATCTCTTCCTCGACGAACGTTCCGGTATCGCAGTAACGCGACCAGTACGAGGGGGAGCGGTGAACGGCCTTTTCGGGGGACGCCAGGAAGGCGACGACCTGGAAGATCCCTTTGATGTCTTCCTTGCCGGCGCTTCGGCCGATCTCCTTGATCGAGCTCCCCGCCCCGTCTCCAAGGATCTGGTCAAGGACATGAATCAGGCCCGTGAAGGCCTCGTAGGGATAGAACTCCGAGTGCGTGATCTGCGAGGTGTACGAGGCGCGGGCCTCGGGTGAGAGCTGGCGAATCAGCTCGGAGGCCGCAAGCCCCTTGGTCTTGGCGTGGTGGAGGAGACCACGAATCGCGAAGCCTCGAATCTGAGCCATCAGCCTGCAGCTTACGCGCTTCGGGTTCGCGGGAAATTGAAGTGGCTCCGCAGGCAGGACTCGAACCTACAACATTCCGGTTAACAGCCGGATGCTCTACCATTGAGCTACTGCGGAATGAAAAAGACCCTGGGCGGAAGCGCCCGACGCGAGAACGGGGGATAGTAGTGGCCTGCCCCTTCCGCGTCAAGCGAGCGGCTCGCGCCCGCCGGGCCTTCGCTCCGCTTCCCGGCTGATGCATCTGCTTCTGTTGAGAATGCGTCTCAACTCTTGACAGGGAGAATTGGCAGGCACTAACCTTCGGTTCGTTCGTAGCAATTGAGACTCAGTCTCTCTTGGATCGCGACAAGGAAGGAAATGCTTCATGACGTTCTCTGACGCTCGCGGCCGCCGGGCCCACACCGTCCCCATGCTTGCCAGCGCTCCCGCTTCTGGCGCTCCCGCATCTGGCGGCGTTGCCCCCGCTGCCACCTCTGGTGCTCTCGCCCCTGCGGCCTTTCCCTTTCCCGTTCGTCCTTTTCGGACCCGGCGGGCGCTCGTGCGCGCACTCTCGCTCGTCCTGCTCTCGGTGTTCGGCCTCTCGGGCACGGCACTCGCCGGCAAGCGGCACACGGTGTGGGCGTATCCCCCCGGGGCCGGACCGAAGGGCTCGGTCGAGCTCGAGACGTGGGTCACGGCGTCGCGCGCGAACGGGAATTCGGGAACGAATTCCGAGTACCGGGTGGAGATCGAGAACGGCCTCACCGACGACATCTCACTCGACGTCTACCTCGCGGTCCTGAAGCAGACGCCGGAGGAAGGGACGAAGTTCGATCGGGTGCAGGCGTCCCTGCGTGCGAACCTTTTCAAAAAACGCCTTGGCAACGCGATCGACCTCACCGGCTATTTCGAGATCGAGCGCGACATCGATTTCGCCAACGCCTGGGAGTTCGAGGCGATCCTCATCGGCGGGAAATCGTACGGGCGTTTCTCGTACGACTTCAACATGGTGTACGAATCGGAGATCTCCTCGAGCGCCTTCCAGAAGAACACGCGTGAGCTGAGGGGCATCGTGGGCTTCGGCTACGAGGTGACGCCGCAGCTCTGGGCGGGCGGAGAGTTCGTGGCCGAGAATGCAGCGGGCGGGGTGCGGGAGTTCTCGATCGGCCCTACGGTGTCGATCGGCCTCACGCCCAAGACCTGGCTCGCCATCGGGCCGCAGTTCGGTCTCAACGACGACACCGATCACGTGAAGGTGCGCGCCCTGTTCGGGATTTTCTTCTGATGGGGAGTCGCCGTTCGCGACGCGCCGCCTTCTCTTTTGCGGCCCTCGTGATGGCCGTGGTGGGCGCACTCGTGAGCGGCGGCTGCGCCTCGGTGCCGCTGCCGGAACGTGAGGGCATCGTGCTCTACCGCGCCAAGTGCAGCGGCTGCCATCGGCCTTACGCGCCGCAAGAGATCGCCGGCGCGAGCTGGGACCGGAGCCTGCCGGAGATGGCGCGACGCGCGAAGCTGACGGCTGACGAGTACGACCGGATCAAGCGCTACCTCCTCGTCACGGATGTCGCGATGCTCCCGTCGCACGAGACGGCCGCTCCGCACTGAACCGGGTGAGCGCCGCGCGAGATGGATCGAACGTGGCTCCGACGACGGCTCGGACGCCCGAAACGGTCGGCCGCTTCGCGCCGTCTCCCACCGGTCCGCTCCACCTCGGCGGCCTCGTGGCCGCGGTCGGTTCCTTCCTCTTCGCGCGCGCCTCGAGAGGCCGCTGGCTCCTGCGCATGGAGGACCTCGATCGCCCGCGCGTTGTGCCGGGAGCAGCGGACGACATCGCGCGCTCGCTGGAACGCCACGGATTGCATTGGGATGGCGAGGTGGTGTGGCAGAGCCAGAGGCAGGAGCTCTACACGGCCGCGCTGGAGCGCCTGCGCGCACAAGGCCTCACGTATCCGTGCGCGTGCAGCCGGCGCGAGCTCTTGCAAGCCGCCTCCGCTCCGGCGCTCGACGACGCCAACGAGGAGGACGGTTCGGCTCGGATTTATCCGGGCACCTGCCGCGACGGTCTTCCCTCGGGCCGGCGCGCGCGCGCGATTCGGTTCCGCGTCGAACCCTGCGAGCTCACCTTCGAGGATGAGGTGCGGGGCGTCGTGACAGAGAACACCTCGGAGGCGGTCGGCGATTTCGTCGTGCAGCGGGCTGACGGTGTGGCCGCGTATCAGCTCGGGGTGGTGGTGGACGACGCGGCGCAAGGCGTGACGCAAGTGGTGCGAGGAGCCGACCTCCTCTCGTCGACGGCGCGCCAGATTCACCTGCAGCGCGCGCTCTCGCTTGCCAAGCCCTGCTACGCTCATCTGCCGCTCGTGCTCGCGCCCGATGGGAGCAAGCTGGGAAAGCGGGACGGAGCGCTCCCTCTGAACGTCTTGTCGGAAGCCTCCGTCCGCGCGACCCTCGGCCAAGCCCTCGAGATCCTCGGTCAGCCCTTCAGCGCCGGCAGTCCTGCGGAGATGCTCGCCTCCGCGGTGGAAGGCTTCGACCCTGGTGCGATTCCCGCCGGGCCGGTGAAGCCGCGCTGACTCGAACGACACGCGCCGCGCGGGGAACGTCAAAGGGCACGAACGTCAAAGGGGCGCGAGTGTCAATGAACGCCAGTTGCTCCGGTGAAGGTTCGCGACGGCGACAGCCCTTCCGTCGAGATGCACTCGACGGCCGCCTCCACGAGCACCGGGATGATCAACGCGATCGGCACGAGCGCGAGGCGATCCCACGACCAGCGCACGTGCCAGGCGAGGTCGAGAGACGAAAACGCGAACGAGAGGAAGAGCGTTCCCACGTAGAGCAGCATGCCAATCAAAACGGCGGCGCGGCGGCGGCATGTGGCGGGGGCAAGCAGCAGCAGCACGGCCGCGCCGATGAGCCATAGAGAGCTCGGAACGATCGCCTCGGCCGTGATCGCGCGCGCCGCCAGGACGAGCTTGTCCGGCCGGAACGACGCAACGGAGAAGTCGGCCAGCGCGAGCGGCCCGAGCAGAGCCCTCCGATAAAGAGCCCACGGCAGGATTCCCACGAGGAGCACCAGCGCCGCGGCGATCCCTGCGGTCCGGAAGCGGCGTGCGCCGACGAGCACCGCGATGAAGACGGCCGAGGCCACGAGCCCTTCGTTCTTCGTGAGACAGGCCAGCGCTAGAAACAGCGCCAGCCGGAAGGGCGCCCCCGGTGTGTTGCGATCCACCTCGGAGAGCGCCCCCAGGAGCAAGACGACCAGAAGCGCTTCGGCGTAGCCGACGTACACGGGCGTGCGGAAATACGGCAGGAGCGCGAGTGCGGCACCGGCGAGAATCTTTTCCGGAGCGGCGGCCCGGGTTGCGCGCATGGCGAGCAGCGACGCGGCGAGCGCGAGGAGCGGCCAGAGCAGCGTGACGATGAGGTCGTCATAGGGCCCCGCAAGCGACGAGAAAACCGCGAGCGTGGCGGGCCAGAGCGGAGGATATTCGGGGTGGGCTGCCAGGCCCGCTGGGTCCACGCGAAAGAGCGAGGAGAGCGTGCCGGACCGTGACAGGGCCCGCGCCTTCAGCCCCCAGATCGCCAGGTAGTCTCCCGCGCCCGCCGGCTGCCGCACGGCAACGACTGCAACCCCGAGAAGCCCGAGGGCCACGAGGGCTCCGAATAGCAGCGTGCGGGCACGCGAGCCGATCACGAACGCCATTCAGGGCACGACGCGGGAGGCCTTCGAGGAAACCGGCGCTGGCCAAGGCTCGAGAGCGAATGGCGCAGGGCCCGAGTCGCCCCGGGCCATCTGCACGAAGCGAGGCGAGAGAACGAAAGCGGCGCGGCGCCGCAGGTCCTCGACTCGGCCCGGCGCCAGAGCCGAGGGAAGACACAGGCGCGCGTCGCTTTGCAACGGCCAGGCCTCGTCCGCATCGAGGAGTGCGAGGCCGAACGCGGTGTGCTCCCGCAGCGCGGGCGAGTTCAACCTTCGGGTTCTCTCATTGGCGCCCCAGAACTTTCGCATCAGCGAGATCGATGCGCTCAGTGGAGCGTCGGGGCGCGCACGGAAGAGCAGGGCCGCGAAGCCCGACACGACGAGGAGCAGGGCCACCGCTCGTCGGACGGTCTTCATCGAGAGCCGGCTTCGAGCAAGCGTCGCGTGGCGAGGAGCTTCTTGGCGAAGGCGCCAGCGTTTTCCGGCCGGAGGAGCTCTCCCCACGCGCGCAGCTCCTCGGCGAATTCGGCGGCGACCTTGGCGGCGGCGGGATTCTCAACCTGGATTCCTCGAGTCAAGGCGGCCTCCTGCCCGAGTACGGGCTCGAGAAAAGCCACCAGGCGCTGGAAGGAGGTGGAGCTGAGTCCCGGCAGCTTGGCTCGTTTCAGCGTGATGCCCTCGGCGGCCAGCGTCGAGGCTGCGGCGAGCGCGATCAGATGGGCCAGCCCCATGCTGCGCGCCACCCACGCATCGTGCTCTCTCAACGTGAGGGTCTGCATGCGCAGGCCGCATCCGGAAAAAAGGCGGCGAGCGCTCCGGGCGGCGGCCGCATCCCCCACGTCGCACACGATGAGGTCGCGCCCGCGAAACGAGCGGACCTCCGGGCCGAACATCGGATGCACGGACGTGACGCGAACGCCTGCCGCCAGCGCCTCGACGAGCGCCGGTGCGAGGGGAGCCTTCACGCTGGCGATGTCGAACACGAGGCCGCGCGGCTGCTGGGCGATCACGGCGCGCAAGGCCACGGCGCTGAGGTGGAGAGAGGCCGAAACGATCACGATGTCGGCCGCCGCGGTCTCACCCGCAAGCGCCGCTCGAAAGCCGCGCGGCGCGGGTGCGGGATCCGAGATCGAAACGTGAAATCCGCGCCCGCGGAAGAATGCGGCGAGGCGGCGTCCCATCCTCCCCGCGCCCCCCACGATCACCATCCGCTTCGCGCGCTTCACGTCCTTCACGCGCTTCACGGTGGTCACTTGGTCACGTTGGTCACGTTGGTCACGTTGGTCACGTTGTCATGTGGCGTCTTCGCGCCCACGGCTCTCACGCCTCACGCGGTGCGCCTGCGCCGGCCCAGCGAATCGTGAACAGGAACGCGAGAAGATAGATCGCGATCGCGAGCAGCGAGAGCGCCCGGAGCCCGGTGAACATGGAGACGTACTCGAGGCAGCCGCCCACGATCGCCCCGACGAGATTCGACCCGAGCGCGCTCGCGGGGTCGGACGATCGCTTCAGAAGCGAGGAGAAGATGATGCCGGCGAACCCCACCGGCAGCGCATTCAGCAGCCCGCCCAGCAAGCCGCGCTCGAGAAGCCCGAGCCGGAGAAGAGCGCTCGTCGGAACGAGGTACGTCGCCGCGAGCGAGAGCAGCAGCAGCCCGAACCAGGGACGCAGGTCGTCCGGTGTGCGCCACTGGACGGCCAGATTGGCCACGAGCACGATCAGCAGCACGCCCCCGAAGACGAACGCGTTCACGATCCACGTCGACCCGAAGAGCAGCGAGAGCGTCGTGACCCCTCTCGTTTCGATCAGGAGGAAGCCGGCGCCCATGGCAAAGAGAGCCGGATGGAAACCGCCCCCGAACAGGTCGCGGCCGAAGGTGAGCCGCGAGCCGACCACGGTGGCGACCAGCACGAGCGCCACCACGGAGAGATATCCCCAGGGGATCACGCCGGGGCGGATGTAGAGAAACGGCCAGTCGTCGCTCGTCACGGCCACGTCTTGCACGGGATGGTCGCGGGACAGCTCGTACGGCAGGCGTGCCGATGCGGCGTGGAGAGCCCAGTCTTTCGTGACCACGAAGGTGCGCGCCGACACCGCATCGAACTGGAAGCGATCGGGTGTGCGCCCCGTGGACTCGAGAATGACGCGGTGGATCCGGCTGGGGATCCATTCACCCGCGTAGGTCGAGAAGCTGATCGTCATCACGCCGCCGGGACGCACCCGGGCCCAGGCGGACCGCAGAGCCTCGACCGTGTACACGTAGTTGTCGAGGCGTAGCGACGACATCGCCGAGAACATCGCGTGCGAATCGACCAGGCCGAAGCAGACGACGTCGAACTGCTCGTCGTGATGCTGCTCGAAGAACGCGCGCGCGTCGTTCACCACGGGGACGACGCGCGCGTCCTGGTACGGATGCTCCGGATGCAGGATGCGCCCGAGCCCCAGGATCGCGGGATCGATGTCGATGGAGACGACCCGGCGATAGCCGTTGCGCAGCGCCGCGGCCACGTCGTTGCCGGTCCCGGCACCCACGATGACGACGCTCTCCCGGCTCCGCGTCAGATTGAAGGGCAGGTCGTACATGTACCGCAGCATCGCCACGGTCTTCTTCTCCTGCGGAGAGAAGCGCACGTCAGCGACTCCGTGGTCGGAGAGGTCGTAGACATTCTGGTGCGCATCGCGGTTGGCCACCACCACCAGCGGCCGTCCCGGAAAGGAATCCATCCGGCGCAGATCGATGCGGTTGTATGGGGAGAAGCCGGCTCCCTGGATCGACACGAACGCGAGCAGCACCACCGCGCCGAGCGAGACGAGCGAGACGAGCCGGGGAGAGAGGAGCAGGATCGGCGCGGCCGCCACGAGAAACCAGACGGGCGGGGATGTCGAGGCCGCCGAGACGAGCGCGATGGCGATGACGCCGCACAAGGAGCCGGCGAGATCCGCGGTGTACGCGCGCAGGGGAGGAAGCGAGGCGAAGAGCGCACCCACACCCGCGCCGAGACACAGGAACACCCACACGACGCCCAGGAACAGCAGCATCGTGATCCCCACATTGACCGCGAAGTGCTCGCCCTGCTGCAGGATCTCGCCCCCCCAGAGCGAGATGGAGAGATCCGGGAACGACAGGCGCAGGAGCTTCAGCTCGCGGGAATACGCCAGGACGGCGGCAAGAGCCGCCAGCGACGGGAGCGTGGCGTGGATCAGACCGGGTCGCCGGCGCGCCAGGGCCACACCCAGCCCCAGGCCGAGGAAGCTCGCCATCAAAAGGATGTTGTTGAGGTAAGCGAAGATCCGGATCTGCTGGCTCATCCAGCGGATGAGCGTGAGCTCGAGCGCGAGCACCGCATAGGTTGCGACCGCGAGCTTGAATGCGCGTGAGGAACCCGCTCGCGCGGGCTCTGCGGCCGGCGAGGGAACCAGCCCGTCGCTGATTTCCGTCAGTCCGCCCGGTTCGGGCATCGGGTCCCCGTCACGAAGCCGCCACCACGCGCAGGAAACGCTTGCCCAGCTTCACGAAGCAGCCGCCGTCGGGGCCGAAGGTGATGGGCGCAGCGGGGTTCTCCACGCGCGTCCAGGTGACGCCGTCGTGGGACAACGAGACGGCCCCTTCCTTGACCTTCTGGCGCGCCACGGTCTTGCTCGGCGCGAGATTCAGCGCGACGAGCAGCGACGCGACGCCGTCGGGAAGCGGCTCGGGCAGGGCGATCGTCTCGGCCTCCACCGGCCCGGTGGCCTTGGCGAAGCGGCGCTGGAACTCGTCCTCGGCCTCGGCGGCCGCCGGTGCGCCGTGAAAGTCTGCGACCACCGTGCGCGCGAGCTGCATCTTCAGGTGCTTCGGATGCAGGGTGCCCGCGGTCACCGCCGCTTTCATCGACTCGATGTCGACCGGGAGCCGATCCGTGAGGAGCGTGTAGTACGACCACATCAGATCGTCCGAAACCGACATGGTCTTGCCGAAGATCTCCTGCGGCGATTCGGTCACGCCGATGGCATTGCCGAGAGACTTCGACATCTTCTCCACGCCGTCGAGACCGACGAGCAGCGGCACGGTCATCACGACCTGCGGCTCCTGCCCCGACTCGCGCATGAGGTCGCGCCCGACGAGCAGGTTGAAGAGCTGATCGGTGCCGCCCATCTCCACGTCGCAAGCAAGCGCGACGGAGTCGTACCCCTGACAGAGCGGATACAGCAGCTCGTGCACGGAGATGGGCTTGCCCGCCTTGAAGCGGTTGGCGAAGTCGTCGCGCTCGAGCAGACGCGCCACCGTGTACTTGCCGCACAGGCGCACCATGCCTTCCGCCCCGAGGGCCGAGAGCCACTCGGAGTTGAACGCGATGCGCGTGCGCTCGGGGTCGAGGATCTTGAAGACCTGCGTCTTGTACGTCTCGGCGTTCGCGAGCACTTCCTCGCGCGTGAGCTGCGGGCGCGTCAGCTTCTTGCCGGTGGGGTCGCCGATCATCCCCGTGAAGTCGCCGATCAAAAAGATGACCTCGTGCCCCAGCTGCTGGAAGTGGCGCATCTTGCGGAAGACCACGGTGTGGCCGAGATGCAAGTCCGGCGTGGAGGGGTCGAAGCCGACCTTCACCTTCAGCGGCACGCCCTTGGCGAACGAGCGCGCGAGCTTCTTCTCCAGCTCTTCCTTCTGGACGCAGGTGTCGATTCCCTTGAGGAGGAGCTCGAGCTGCTCTTTGACGGGAGGAAATGCGGGCACGGCCGCGCATTGTAGGAACTAAACCGTTCCCGCGCGACTTCCGTAGACTTGGGCCGTGGAAACAGACGATCTGAACCGGTTGATCCGTTCCCTGAATGCCGAGGCACGCCCGGAGGCGTCGCACGAGGAGCGGGAAAGCGAGGGCGCCCTCGAGCTGGTGCGCTCGGATGAACCGCTGGACCCGCTCGACCCGCTGGTGCCGCTGGATTCCGACATCGCAGCCTCATCCGAGCCGGTGGAGGTGGGATCCCGGCTCACGGCGCTGCTCTCGGAAACCGTGCGGCGCGGCGGCACCGATCTGCTGCTCGTTCCCGGTGCCCCGCCCGTGATCAGGCTCCATGGTCTGCTCGAGCCGCTGGGTGCGGCCATCGAGCCCTTCTCGCGCAACGAGGCGTTCGAGCTGCTGAGCCCCGCGCTCTCCGCCGAGCGCAGGCGCCGCTACGCCGAAGCAGGAGCCGCCGACCTCTCGCTGCGCCTCGAGCCGCTCGGGCGCTTCCGCGTGAACCTGCACCGCACGCGCCTGGGCTCGGCCGCGGCCTTCCGGGTGCTGCCGCGGCGCATCCCCGCGCTCGCCGAGCTGGGGCTGCCGGAATCGCTCTACGAGCTCACGAAGCTCAACCGCGGGCTCGTCCTCGTCACGGGCGCCACCGGCTCGGGGAAGACGACCACGCTCGCCGCGCTGCTCGACCGCCTGAATCACACCGAGCGGCGGCACATCGTGACGATCGAGGATCCGGTCGAGTACGAGCACGCGCACGCGCGCTCCATCGTCGAGCAGATCGAGGTGGGCGTCGATGCGCCCACGTTCGCGGCCGCGCTGGTGGCCGCGCTGCGCCAGGACCCGGATGTCATCCTGGTAGGAGAGATGCGCGACCTCGAGACCACACGCACCGCCCTCACCGCGGCCGAGACGGGGCACCTCGTGCTCGCCACGCTCCACACGAACGACGTGCCGCAGACGGTGAATCGCATCATCGACATCTTTCCCGCCGAGCAGCAGGGGCAGGTGCGGCACCAGCTCTCGCTCGCGCTGACGGCCATCGTGTGCCAGCAGCTGATGCCGAAGAAAGACGGCACGGGACGCGTGGTGGCGACCGAGCTGCTCATCGCCAACGACTCCATTCGCGCGCACATCCGGCGCGGCTCCTTCCACCAGCTCCACAGCGAGCTGACGATGGGGCGGCGATTCGGGATGATGACGATGGAGGATTCGCTCGCCGCGCTCGTGAAGTCGGGCGTGGTGTCGGAGGCCGAGGCGCGTCTGCGCGCCTCGCACGTGGACGATCTGGAATCGCGCCTGCGCGGCGCGTGAGCTTTCGCCCTACTTGACCTCGATGCAGCTCTCTTTCACCGAGGTCGTCTTCCCCGCGCGCACCGTGACGGCGACCGTCTTGGAACAGTCGAGGCCGCGCGACACCAGCCGCACGGTGTAGCGCCCCGCCGGGAGGTCGAGCTGCGCGGGGAGCACCCGTCGCGCACCGACCAGCTTTCCGGCCGCGTCGCGCACTTCGTCCAGCTCTCCTGCAGGCGAGAGCGAAAGCTCGAGGATCCCCTTCTGGGCCGAGGGCTTGGCGATCGCGGGCTCCGTGGGGCGCGGCGTCCGCGTGGGCACGGCCTTCGTGGGACGCGGGCTGGCCGTGCGCGCCACCGCCGCATGCGTGGCGGTGTGCGTGGGCGAGGGCCGGGCCGTCGCCGCGCGCGTGGGCTCGTGGACGACTGTGGGTGACGCGGGTGACGCGGGTGACGCGGGTGACGTGGGTGACGCGGTCCGCGCCGGTGCGGTGGGCGCCGGCACCGCTGTCACCGCGGCCGTCGCGACGGTGGGAACGACGATCTGGGTGCCGCCGCCCGCGTCACCAGCGGAACGATCGCGCCGCAGGAAGGAAACGGCGAATGCCAGAGAGGCGAGAAACGCAGCGACCCCGAGGCCCAGCACCACGCGGCCGATCAGCTTTTCGCGCGAGAGATTCCGCTCGAGCTCCTGGGCCAGCGGCATCGCGACCGTCGCGACCGTCGCCTCGAAGCTTCCCGAGCGCGTGCCCCGCTTCCGCGCCAGGGTCTCGGAGAGCGGGCTCACCTCCTCGCGGCTGCGCCACAGCTCGGCCAGCACCTCTTCCCACGATTGCGGGCGGTCGTCGCGCCGCCGGGCCACCATGCGCATCACCAGCTGCACGAGGCGCGGCGCCGAGACGCCGGCGCCAGCCGAGAGCACGAGCGGCGGGAAGCTGGCCT
>JBDSFL010000451.1:0-7193 GCA_039919545.1 Thermoanaerobaculia bacterium
ATGCACGCCTCGGTGCCGGACGAGACGAAGCGCACTTTCTCCATCGAAGGAACGGCGCGGCAGAGCTTCTCCGCCAGCTCCACCTCGGCCTTGTGCGGCGCGCCGTAGGACGTGCCGAGCGCCAGCGCCTTGCGCACCGCGGCCGCCACGGGCGGATAGGCGTGCCCGAAGAGGAGCGGCCCGTAGGACATGACGTAGTCGACGTACCGGTTCCCGTCCGCGTCGATGAGCGTGGCGCCCCGCGCCTTCTTCACGAAGAAAGGCTTGCCACCCACCGACGCGAAGGAGCGGACCGGGGAATTCACCCCGCCCGGTAGCCTCTTGATGGCGCGTTCGAACAGCGCCTCGGACTGCTTCGTGCGGCGTACCTTCGGCTTGCGCCGCATCTCGGGCGTGCGAACGGTCTTCTTCCTCTTCGCTGTCGTCTCGCTCTTCACTGGAGCCATTCGGCTGCCTCCCTCGCGTGGTAGGTGAGGATCATGTCCGCGCCCGCGCGCTTCATCGACGTCAGGATCTCGAGCGTGACGCGCTTGCCGTCGATCCAGCCGTTCTGGGCCGCGGCCTTCACCATCGCGTATTCACCCGAGACGTTGTAGACCGCGAGCGGCACGTCCGTGATCTCCTTCACGGCGCGCACGACGTCGAGGTACGACATCGCGGGCTTGACCATCACCATGTCGGCCCCCTCGTCGATGTCCGAGAGCACTTCCTTCACCGCCTCGCGCACGTTGGCCGGGTCCATCTGGTACGCGCGCCGATCGCCGAACGAGGGCGTCGATTCCGCGGCCTCCCGGAACGGGCCGTAGAAGCCGGAGGCGTACTTGACGGCGTAGGCGAGGATCGGAATTTCCGAGAAGCCATGCTCGTCCAGGGCGCCCCGGATGGCCGCTACGCGCCCGTCCATCATGTCCGACGGGGCCACGATGTCGGCACCCGCGCGCGCATGCGCCAGCGCCTCGGCGGCCAGGATCGGCAGCGTCTCGTCGTTGTGCACCGATTCTCCGTGGATGACGCCGCAATGGCCGTGATCGGTGTACTCGCAGAGGCAGACGTCGGTGATGACGATGGTCGAGGCGCTCGAGCTCTTGATGGCGCGAATCGCCCGGCACACCGGCCCCTCGGGATCCGACGCGCTCGTGCCGACGGCATCCTTCGCTGTGGGGATGCCGAACAGGATCACGCCCTTCACGCCGAGGCGCGAAAGCAGCTCCGCTTCGGCGGCGGCGAGGTCAGGCGAGAGCCGATCCACGCCGGGCATCGACGGCACGGGCTGGCGCACGCCCTCGCCCGGCACGATGAAGAGGGGGGCGATGAAGTCGCCCGGATCGAGCGTGCTCTCGCGGACGAGGGCCCGCAGCGATTCGGTGCGGCGGAGACGGCGATAGCGGTGACGCGGAAAGCTCATGAGGGGATTTCACTCCGAAGCTGCTGGATCAGGTCGGTAAACCGGGGGCTGGACGCGACGAGCGGTTCGGGAAGGCCGCGGGCCACGAGGGCCTTGGCCGTCTCGGGGCCGAGAACACCCCATCTTACGGGCGGGGCCTCCGGACGCCCCGAGGCGCGTAGGGCATCGTTGAAGGCATCGAGCGCCGCGACGGACGAGACGACGACCGCGGCATAGAGCCCCTCCACGTACCAGTCCAGCGCCGCCGAATTCTCGATCGCCGTGCGGCGTTTCTCGTAGACGAGCGGAGCCAGCACCTGAGCTCCGCGACGCCGCAGCTCGTGGAGCGGCGCCCCGTCCGCGTCCGCGCCGCGCGGCCAGAGCACGCTTTTCCCGCTGAGGTCCATCGGCAAGGACTCGAGGATGCCGGGCGCCCCCGGCTTCGTGGGCACGATCACCCGTTCCTCGGGCGCGCCGGCCCCCACCATCATCGCGGCCGTGGATTCGCCTGCGGCGATCAGGAGCTCGAAGCCGAGGGTGAAGAGGGCGTCCTCGCCCACCGAGCGCAACAGCCGCACCGTGCTCGGTGACGAGATGACGAGGATCGAATCCGGGGTCGGCTCGAACGAACGAACGACGTCGACGCCCTCGAACCGCGCCACGATGTGGTGAGTGCGCAGGACGTCGGTCTGGTCGTCGGCGATCGCCTCCGAATCGTGATCCCCCCCGGAACGTAGGACGAGGATGCGAGCCACGACCTGGATGGTACGGGATCTCAGACGCCGGAAGCATGAGCGGGCCGCATCAGAAATGATGCGATTCCCGCGAGCATCATTCACGAAGGCGAAGGATCATCAATTCCACGAACTGTCAGACGCACAGGGATCGCAGCACGATGGATCCACACCCGGCGAGCGCGGCGGCGAGCAAGAGCAGGCCCACCGGCGGGACCCCGGGAATCTTGATCGGAATGCCGCCGAGCGGCGGCGGCGGGGGGGCGGCTCCGGGGTCCAGCCGCATCACGAACGCGTCCCCCGCTCCTCCCGCCGTGCTCTGGAACGCGCGCAGCACGGGGAAGTCGATCGAGTCCGAGGCGCCCGCCAGATAGATGATTCCCGCGGCGACGGAGATGCTCGTGGCCCGATCCTCTCCGCTCCCTCCTAGCGGGGTCGAATCGAGCGTCGTTCCGCTGGCGGCGTAACGCGCGAGGAAAACGTCGTTCTTTCCGGCGTTGCCCGCCTGGTTCGGCAGCAGCTTCGGAAAGTCGGGAGAGGTGGTCTGACCCGTCACGGCGATGACGCCGCCGTCGAGCGCCAGGGCGTTCCCCCGGTCGTCCCCGCCTCCTCCCAGATACGTCGAGAAGACGAGCGAGGCGGTGCCGGACGCGGAGGGGTCGAGCCTCACGACGAACGCGTCGTTGGCTCCTCCGGCCGAGCCGGGCTGCGCGGCGGCCTGGACCGGGAAGTCGCTCGACGCGGTCATCCCCGTCACGAAGATCGTCGCCGCGTCCACGGCGATGGCGTTGCCGCGGTCCACACCGCTCCCACCGAGGAGCGTTCCGTATGCGAGCTGCGAGCCCGCCGCATTCAACGTGATGACGAAGGCGTCCGTGCTCGAGGCGCCGGACTGGACCGCGTTCAACGTGGACGGAAAATCAGGCGAGCGGGTGCCGCCGGTGACGGATGCCCGCCCCGTCGCATCGACGGCGATGCCGAAACCGGCGTCATTCTCCGAGCCTCCGAGGTAGCTCGCGTAGACGAGCGAGGCGCTGCCGCTCTGCGTGAGGTCGAGCTTGGCCACGTACGAATCGAAATCGCCGCCGCGGTAATACGTCTGGAACGCGCCAGCGGTGGATGGAAAGTTCGTCGAGTTGATGCGCCCCGTGATGTAGGCGTTTCCCGCGCCGTCCAGAGCCAGGGCGTCCGCCCGGTCGAGCGAACCGTCGCCTCCCAGAAACGTCGCCGCGTCGATGGCCGAACCCGAGGCGTTCAGACGCAGGACGAAGGCATCGCTGCCGAGCCGCTTCACGCTCTGATACGCGCCGGCGGTCACCGGAAAATCCGCAGAGTTCGTCTCCCCTGCGATCGTCACGCGCCCGGAGGCGTCGACAGCGATCCCGCTGGCGACATCGAGTCCGCTGCCGCCCAGGTAGTCCGCCCAGAGCAGGTTCGAGAGCGCTGCGTCGAGCTTCGCGACGAACACATCCGTCGCGCCCGCGTACGGGCCGGGTCGCGCGTTGCGCACGGGAAAATTGGCCGAGGCCGTCTGCCCCGTCACGTACACGTTGCCGGAGCCGTCCGTGGCGATCGCGGTGGCGGCGTCGAGCGCATTGCCGCCGAGATACGTGGACGACGTGAGGACGGGATCGATGACGAGCGGCAGCGAGCGGTCGTGCGCGCCCACGCGGAACCCGGCGGTATGCGCTCCCGTCACCACGAAGCCGCCCGCGACCGTCCGCCTTTCTCCCCCGACCTCCTGGTACAGCATCGGAGCGTGATGGCGCAGCTCACCCGCCGCGCCGTGGACCACCAGCGACCCGTCCGCTTCGAGACGGAGCGGCCCCGCGCCATCGAAGGCGAGCGTGATGCGCCGCGGGTCGGCCCCGGGAGAAAGGATGAAGTCGTATTCCAGCTCGCCCGCCGTGCCGCGATACTCGAGATCGATCCCGGGATAGACCCCCGCCGCGCGCACCCGGGCAAACGACTCGACGCGGGCTCGCACGCGCGCCGCACCCGACCCGAAGAAGATGCGCATGTCTCCGGGGAGCGGGTCGAGACCCTCCACGGCGCGCGGCGCGCGCGCGCCCGCGAGCGTCATGCGCAAGACGCTGCTGCTGTTTTCGGCCGTGCGCGCGCTCAGCACGAGCCCGCGGTCCGTGATGAAGAGCGTGGCGTCGCGCCCGCGCTTCAGGAACCGGACGCGCGGATCGCACTGCCCATCGTTCCGCTCGAAGCGCACGGGGGACGCCGCGGAAAGAGAGGAAGAGTGGGAAAGAGCAAGCGCTCCGGCAGCGAGGAGGAAGTTGATCGCTCTCACGAGGGTGCGATGGTAGACCTGCCGCGCGTCAGGGAAGGAGGAACCCGAGGTTTCCCGGCGTGAACCTCGACAGGAGCGGAAAGACCGTCGCCAGATCCCCGTTCGGAACGCCGTACCAGGAGGCGAGCGTGGCGGCGTACTGCTCGACCGCCACCGTGGGGATCCAGCGTCCACGGGTGTCGGTGTCGTCCGGACCGGAGGCTCCTGTCTTGAGCACGGGGAAGACGCTGCGTCCCGGGGGAGCCACGCCGAAGAAGTCGCCGCGGCTCACGGCGTTTCCCATCACGAACTGATGCGAGCCCCACGCGTGGTCGGAGCCCACGACCCCGGCGCCCGAGCCCGACGGCTGCAGCGTGCGCCCGAAATCCGAGAGCGTGAAGGTGGTGACCCGGTCGGGGACGCCGATCGCCACGGTCTCGTCGTAGAACGCCTTCATCGCCTGGCTCAGCTGCGTGAACAGGCTCACCTGCGAGGCGAGCTGATTGGAATGCGTGTCGAAGCCGCCCAGCGAGACGAAGAAGATCTGCCGGTTCAGGTTCATCGACGGCGAGGTCTGGTTCAACCGGATGATCTTGGCCACCTGCTTGAGCTGGTTGCCGAGCGTCGTGTTGGGAAAGACGGTGGCGGGCACCGGATCCGTGGAGAACGACGCGCTGACGTCGAGGGCCTGCTGTGTCCCGACGCTGGTGGCCTCGATCAGATCCTGGCTCAGGTCATACGTCCGGAGGTTGTTGAACGAGGTGCGGCGGGCCACCGATTCCGGAGTCGCGTTGAAGCCGCTCAGGGCCAGCACATTGGGCAGCGTCGTGGGGGCGGGCGAGATCGCCAGCGGGCGGCCGATGAGACCGATGTTGAAGATGCTCGAGCCCGTGATGGACGTGATCATCGGAAAGTTGGACGTGCCGTTCAACGGCGAGGCAAAGTCGCCCGCGCGCCCGCCCCAGCCGACCTGCGCCTTGGTGTCCGCGCGCGCGGTGAGCCACTGCGTGACCTGATCCGAATGCGAGAAGAGCTGGTAGGGGCGCTTTCCGCCGGACTGGTACTGAGCCTTCGTGAGGGGCTCCACCAGCGGGCCCACGTTGCACACCACGGCGAGCCGGTTCTGGGTGAACAGGGTGCGCAGCTCGGGGAGGCTCGGGTGGAAGCCGAACTCCGTGCCCACCGCGGCCGGCGTGACCGGCAGCTGCTGGAGCGTGCCCTGCGAGATTGCCAGCCCTGAGGCGGCGCGGGCGCTCGAATAGTCTCCGTAGCCCGTGGCGTCGGTGGGGACGATCATGTTGTTGCTGTCGTTCCCACCGTTCAAGAAGATGCAGACGAGCGCGCGGTAGTTCGTGGGCGCGAGCGGCGAGATCGCCGCATTGGCATAGGCGTCGATGAGGCCGAGCTTCTCGAGACCGGACGTCATCGCGGCGATCCCGAGCGCGGTGCAGCTGCTCCGGGCGAGGAACTCCCGTCGGGAAGGCTTCATGTCAGTGCTCCACCTGGTACTGAGAGGATGTGGCGACCAGATACAGGGCCGTCTGGGCGCGCAGCGTGGTGTTGGAAACGGCGACGGCCGACACGGCTTGCACGACGCTCGCTTTCATCTGCTGAGACATCGCGCCGTGCAGCAGCACCCGGTTGAGCTGCTCGACGAGATTGTTCGGGTCTGAGGAGATGATCTTGAGGGTCGCGAGGTCGATCGAGGTGCCGCTCGGCGCGTTGGTGGAGATGGGGATGGTGGAGAAGGCCATGGTGTTCACGAAGTTCGCGCGGCGCAGCGTGGTGCCCGTGGACAGGATGCCGAACTCCGGCCCCAGCAGGTTCGAGCCCGGCAGGTCATAGTCCGCGGGGAAGTAGCTGAACACGGTCGGGGGGCGGTAGAGGTCCTGGTCCATCGGCGAGATCTGCGTGCTGAGGTAGCCGTCGCTCGGCCCGGAGCCGCTGGCGGCGCGCGCGTTGAAAGCGCGCAGCAGGGCGGCCACGAAGAGCACCGGCTCGCGCAGGTGCCCGTCCTGGTTCGGGGCGGGCGCGCCGCCGCGGGCCTCCGTGTCGAGCAGGATGGCGCGCACCACGGCGCCGAGATCGCCCCGCACGCCCGAGCCGTTGTCGTTGAAGATCGCGGCCACGCGCCCCACATAGGCCGGGCTCGGGTTGCTCGTGACGAGATGGTGAATCAGCTGCGAGCCGATGTACGGGCCCACGTTCTGATGATTGAAGATGTTGTCGATGGCGGCGTTGAGGTCCGCCTCGCCGTCCACGGCGGCCCGCGCGGCGAGCACCGTGCCCAGGAGCTGCTTGGACGTGTTGTCGTGAAGCGAGTTGTTGAGCACCATCGGCGTGATGTAGTTGATGACGCCGGGTACCGGCTGCGCCGCGAAACGCCAGCCGGTGAACACCTTCGAGAAGCCCGACACGACCGCCTGGTCATAGGTGGGCACGCGCGCGCCGAAGCCGTCGAGCACCGGCGTGCCGTCGGAGTTCAGCAGGTCGACGCCCACCGAGAAGAGCTGCAGGATCTCCCGCGCGTAGTTCTCGTTCGGGTTGGTCTTGGAGCTCTGGTCCATGTTCAGGTAGTTGCCCATCGCGGGGTTCACCGTGATGTCGTAGAGGAGCTGGCGGAAATTGCCGAACGCCTGCGTGTCGAGAATTTGGAGGTACGGCGTCATCCAGCTCGGCTGGTTCTCGTCCCGCCCCGACACGACGAGGATCTCGTGGAGCGCGAAGGCCACACGCTGGCGGAGCTGATCGTCGCTGTAGAGCGCCCGGAAAAAGAAGCGGTTCTGGATCGGGT
>JBDSFL010000464.1:0-3528 GCA_039919545.1 Thermoanaerobaculia bacterium
GTATAGAGAGGAGAGCGAGGCGCTATCACTGCTCCGTACGGCTCTCTCGGTGATCCTTGCTGGCCAGGCGGTCATGGCGGAGTGATCCTTGGTGACAGCGCCGGACTGAAGGATCTAGCGGAGCGCATTCGATCGTGCCGAAGGTGTCCGGGGTTGAATGTTCCGGGCAGCACACAGTCTGCTCCAGGCTATGGTATGGCGACCTCCCCTGTCGTCATCGTCGGACAGAGCCTCTGCCACCCGTGTATGGCTTCCCAGGTGCCCTTCACAGGCGGATGCGGAAAGCTCTTGGATGAAGCGTTCGCCCGCGCGAACGTGCAGAAGGCAGCGCTCTTTATTACGAACGTGGTCCATTGTCACCCTCCTGAGAATCGACCGTCGAAGGACCACGAGATCAACAACTGTAAGGGCTACCTCTTTGAGGAGCTGGGATTGGTCACGCCAACCCTGGTCGTTGGGCTGGGGAAGGACGCGGAGCGGGTGTTGACTGAGTGGTCCCGAGGTAGGGGGGCACAGCCGTGGACACCCCTAACACCTCGAGGCACGAAGAAACCGGCCCTCTTGCTAGAACGTCATCCGGCGTACGTTCTCCGTCTCGGGAGAGGTGCTCGTGTAGAGTTCGTTGAACGACTCTCGGTGGCGTTAGCGTGGGCCGTGTCGGAGAGCGAAGCCATCATGCCGAAGCTCGCATGTTGAGGCGGAGCGCCGTAGCATGAGACGCGTGACGTCCCCAATGCCACGAAGCCGGATACTGCCAACGCTCCTTCAGGATATCTGCCAGCAGCGAGGCATCGAGCTGACGAGTTTCTCGTCCGACTGGGTATTCTGCTTGCAGCGCGATAGCAAGACAGCCTACGTCCTCGGCTATGACTTTGGGCTGAATACCGCGACGTCGCAATTGATCGCCAAGGACAAGGTCGCCACAGCAGATCTTCTGACGTTCCATGGCGTGCCATGCGTGGAGCATCGCCTGGTAAACAGCCCCTTGCTTGCGGAGTTTGTCCCAGTGGGAGGCAACTGGCCGCTGTTGCTCGCCTACTTCGAAGAGCACAATCGTGACCTCGTCTGCAAGCCGAACGATGGGACGGGCGGAAGCGATGTGTTCCGTGCCAGGAGTCCTGTGCAGCTTGAGGCGGCGATACATCGACTCCTGCAGCGAAGTCGGTCGTGCTGCGTCTCGCCCTTCGTCGCGATCGCTAACGAGTTCCGAGCAATCCTCGTCAAGGGCGAGTCCATGATCGTATATTCGAAGGACCGCCCTACCCTCCGAGGCGACGGCGTACGAACCGTTCGTGACTTGCTCGTGGAACGCCTGCTTACCGGCGCAAGTGCGACCGTCGAAGCCGCGCTCCTCCAGGGAGACCGGGATGCACACCTGGATCTCGATGCCGTCCTCGCTGACGGGGAGGTCCTCCCCCTCGACTGGCGACACAATCTCGGCAAAGGGGCACTCCCGGAGGTCGAGGGCGAGGCCTCCCGTCGCCGCGAGGAGATTACGGATCTCGCCCGGCGTGCTGCCTCGGCTATTGGGATCACCGCGGCTTCCGTCGATATCGTAGCGGTGGAGGGGCGCCTGCTGGTGCTAGAGATCAACTCGGGAATCATGATGGAGAGCTTCGCACGGTCCTCAGAGAATCACCGGAAGACGGCGCGGCAGGTTTACGAACGTATCGTGACGCTGATGTTCGAGACCCGTTGAATCCATGCGGCAGCCATTCATGCCTGCGATCCTCGCGCGGATCGCCCCCGTTCTGAACGCCGAAGTCCTCCTCGAACCCGAGCACGGCTTCGTCGGTTGGATCAAGTTTCCGAACGGGCGGTTCTCTTACTTCTGGGATAACAAGTTCAACCTGAATTCTGTCAGCGCGGTAAAGGTCGCCCAGGACAAGGCATATACTGAATTCTTCCTAGGGACGTTCGGCTACCCGGTCCCTGGGAGTCGGACGTTTGTGCGTGACAGTTTTCTCCCCCATGTCCATGGAGGTAGGGGCCTCGGCGAAGCGATCACATACGCGGATGAACTGGGATGGCCCGTCGTAGCAAAGCCGTGCAATCTCAGCCAGGGGCGCCTCGTCGCTGTGATCTCGTCAGCTGCGGAGCTCCAAGAGTGGACCGCCCGTATATTCGAGAAGAGTCGTGTCCTGATCGTCCAGCGATGGTGTCCGGGTCGGGACTTCCGTCTGATCGTCCTCGATGGGCGTGTGATTTCCGCGTACGAGCGACGCCCCCTGACCGTGACCGGAGACGGCCAATGTTCGATCGAGGAGCTCCTCCGCAATAGGCAGCGTCTCTTCGAGACTGAGGGGAGGGATACGGTCATCGACATGGCTGATGCACGGTTGCCCGCCACACTTCGGCGCCGCGGGCTCGACTTGGCGTCCGTCGTTCCCGCGGGGATAGAGGAGCGCTTGCTCGACGTCGCGAATCTCTCGTTGGGTGGGACGAGCCACGATGTGCTGCCCGACCTTCATGCGACGTTCCGCGAGATCGCGGCCCGTGTCGCAACAGATATGGACCTGCGGTTTTGCGGAGTGGACTTGATTGCTCCTAGCGTCAGTACGCCCGCGCGCGACTACGTCGTTCTGGAAGTGAATTCGGCACCCGGCCTCGACAACTATGAATCGAGCGGGGTGGCGCACGAGGAGAAGATCGACGCGCTGTATCTCGAAGTTCTTCGAGCCGTGGCGGGTCAGTGAGAAAGGAGGCTCCAGGACGAGCCCAAGAAGAAGAACTTCCTGCTTCGGCGATCTGCCGGCATCTTGCCCCTCTTGGCGCTGAGCCAGACCCAGCTTGACGGCACTAGAGGTCCCAGATTCCGCTCCGTCCGCGCACGCCCGGATCAGATCACGGTCCGCACAGATGAGCCCTGGCTCGAGGGCTATGAACATTAAGCGCGGTTTTCCCCTGATATTGATATTGCGACAGTCACGCTCCAGCCGGTGTTCCGGATGGAAGTCGGTCTATGTGGGTTGCTCCTGTTTTTCGAGCGAAAGGACTCCCACTACGACTATGGCCGGATCGCCAGCGCGCTTGGCGAGTTCCTGTGTCAGTACCACACGAACCCGAAGCCTCCACGATCTGCTCGCCGGCGACCGCGCTGATCTAGTGAAGCGGCTGATGATTTTCAGCTCCCCGAACTCCTGATCTGAATTGCTTGGAGCTTGGAGATCACTTCCGGCTTCCCCTTGAATGTCGCGAGCCCCGCCTCGACGCAGCTCCGCGCCTCGTCCGCGCGCCCGGCGCGCTGGAGCACCGACGCGAGGAGCACCGTCGCCTCGGCCGCCACCTCGTGGTCCTTCGGGAGCCCCGCCTTCGGGACGCCGTCGAGGACCTCGCGGAGCAGCTTCTCGGACTCCGCGAGCTTCCCGACCGCGGCCTGCGTCGTCGCCATCGAGCTCAAGGGGTGTGTCAACGCTTTTGTGTACATTCGTTCTACGGAGGGTAATAGGGAGTGAGTGAATGCATGCAGAGGAGTGAGGACTCGGACTCGGACTCGGACTCGGAGAGAACACACAGGAACTACGTGAG
>JBDSFL010000482.1:0-22644 GCA_039919545.1 Thermoanaerobaculia bacterium
ATTTGCATAGCTCAGCAAATTTTTCTCGGTCCATTGGCTCCCGGGACCGAAAGCGGGCCCGTAGTTCTCCGGCGACAAGCGGTAGTCGTTCGGATTCATGGCGTTGGAATAGACGAGAGACTTGCCCTGGAACACCACGCTGCCGTAAGTGATCGCGATCAGAACCACGAGAAACGCTCCGGCCAGAAGACGCTCGCGAACGGGCCTCTCGAGGGCCGCTGGGAATGCGTGCTCGGGCGAAACCGCAGGATCGGTCAGGCTGAGCGCGGGTCCAGCGTGTCGGGATCTCGCCGGGTGCCTCGAGAGACGCTTCCTGCCCATCAGGTCTTCACGAGGCCTCGATCGGGTGCTCCGGCTCGCCGGAGACGATCGACCGCGCGTAGGCCATCTCCTCGAGCGTCGAGACCACGGCGGCACGGGCCTCGCGCACCAGGAGGAGGCTGCCGTACAGCAGCGAGCAGGCGCCCGAGAGCGCCAGCGCGACCGGCACCCAGTACCGCAGCTCGAGCAGCACCGCGAAGCCGACGCCGATGCTCGTCGCGATCAGCAGGCCGATGGACGCGTAGAGCGCGGTCATGGAGGCTCGCAGCAGCAGCGCGCGCGACGCCAGGTGCTCGAGCTGCCGGGCGATCAACCGGCTCCGGCGCGCGTTCTTCACGGTGGCGTCGGCCGCCTGCGAGCGCTCGGCCTCGGCCGTGAGGACACGAACCCGGTCCACCACTCGGCTGAGACGATTCGAGGTGGACAGCACGAGCGTTCCGGAGGCGGAGATGAGCAGCGCGGGGGTGATCATCCCGCTCAGGACTTCGCTCGCCGCTCCGGCCATCAGCTCAGGGACCGCCTCACGTCCACGTCCCCTCGAACACGCAGCGCTTGCCGCCGCCGTGGACGCATTCCACCTGCCCCACCCGCACGTTCTTGGTCCCCCACACGGAATCGATTCCCGCCTCGTTCCAGCCCTCGATGAGCTTGCAGTGCAGGACGTGGATCTCGGGGAAGCCATCGAGCGCCATGCGGAAGTAGCCGGTGCGGATCTCCTCCTCCACCATCGCGCCGGTGTCGCAGTAGCGCGTCCAGTACGACGGCGCACGATGCACCGCTTTCTCGGGAGACGAGAGAAACGCCGCCACCTGGAAGATCCCCTTGATGTCCTCGCGGGCCGCCGCGCGGCCCAGCTCACGGGCGAACGTCCCCGGATCGATGCCCGCCGGGGCGCCGAGGCGGCGTTCCAGCAGTTTCAGCAGCTCCACGAAGCCTTCGTAGGGATACAGCTCGGAGTGGAAGATCTGCCGGGCGAAAATCGGGCGTACCGGGGTGGGAAGCTCGGTGACGATGTGGGCGGGGGAAAGCCCCTTGGACTTGGCGAAGTGCAGGAGACCCCGAATCGCGAAACCACGGATCTGAGCCATCGAAGTGCGGGCAGCTTACTCCCCTGAGAACGAAGCCCGGCAAAGAAGGGTACAAAAAAGACCCGAGCGGAAGGGTCCGCCAGTCCCGGCTCAGCGTCCCCGCGCAATCGCCCGAGCCGCGACCCGATCGATGAGACCGGGGGCGAGGAGTCGTACAAGCCTTCCGACTCTCCCTCGCAGCGAGAGGATGGCCAGTCGTTCGCGCCCGCGGATCGCGCTCACGATCAGGCGCGCGCATTCCTCGGCGCTCATGATCGCGCTCTCCTGCATGGGGCTCTTGCCCTGCGGCAAGCCGTCCGGTCCCAGGGAACGGCGGTGGATCTCGCTCACGACGAAGTCCGGGGCCGCGATGGTCACGCTCACGCCGCTCTCGGCCAGCTCGATGCGCAGGGAATCGAAGAAGCCGACCACCGCATGCTTGCTGGCGCAATATCCCGAGCGGGTGGGCGCGCCGGTGAACCCGAGGAGGCTCGCCACGACGGCGATCCGCCCGCGGCTCTTCTTCAGCTCGGGCAGCGCGTGGAAGGTGGGGTAGACCGAACCGAGGAAGTTCACGCGCATGAGCTTCTCGTAGACGGACAGATCGGTCAGCTCCTCGAAGCGTGCGCTCATGCCGATGCCGGCGTTGTTGATCAGGGTGTCGACGCGGCCGAATCGTTCCACGGCGCGCGCCACCAGCACCCGGCAGGCCTCCTCGGACGTGACGTCGGTGGAAACCACCAGCGTCTCGGCACCGAGGGCCCGGCACTCGGCCGCGACAGCTTCCAGATGCGCCTCATCGCGTGCCGCGAGGACGAGCCGCGCCCGCTCGGAGGCGAGCGCGAGCGCGATGGCGTGGCCGATGCCCTGGGAGGCGCCGGTGAGAATGACGACCTGTCCGTCAAACGACGTCATGGTTGCTCCTGAGGTCTCGATCGAGAAGGCTGGCGGGACTGCACGACGCGCTCCGGACCGAGAGATCCTGATAGCCGGCCAGCCCCTCGGACGGGTGCTCGAGCAGCGTGAAGGGCGGCTCCCCGCTGCGCCGCATGGACCCGAGCGACAGAGGAAGTCCGTACTCACCGTCGTGGTAGGGGTCGTGGAAGGGATCCCTCGCGGCAGAGGCGCAGCTGGCGGCAGACATGGACCCCGATGATCCCTGAGGATGGGACTCGCCGCAAAGAGCTGGCTGGGTCCGCTCGCGCGGTTCGGGCTCTTCACGCGTGGACTCGTGTACGTCCTCGTCGGCCTGCTGTCGGCCCGACCTCATCCTGACGGGCCATGGTGGGGGTGCGGCGGGACCGACGGAGGCGCTCCTCACCATCCTGGCGGCCCCTTTCGGAAAGTGTCTGCTGGTCGCGTGCGGCGTGTCGCTCTGGGTGCTGGCCGCTACCGCGCCGTCGACTGAATCGGGCCTTCGACCGGCCTGCTCCGGTGGGTGGCAGAGCGATTGCTTTTGTCGAATGTCATGAGCAAGACGATCGATCCGGCTCCGTCCAGCAACTCGATGAAAGAGGCTGGTCAGCGGAGGCGGGCAGCCGGCAAAGCCCGCGCGTCGGCGTGACCCGGCCCTCTCTGGCTCCTGAGGTGGCCGGAGTGATCCGCCCGCCTCGATCTCCTCGTAACCTTCATGCCTTCGAGCGACCGACCCGCTCGGAGTCGTCCCTGAGAAGAACTGGCCGGCCATGATTTTTTTCTGAAACGGGCGATCCAACCTTCCCTAAAGTCATCGACATTCACACCCCGTGACGTCGGCGTGCTCGGCGACATGGACATCGTCCACAAGAGTTCGAACCCTTCGACGCGCTTGGGCAGCCAGGACGCGGTCGGAGTGTGCACACAAAGGAGCCTCATGTCTCAACAGTCGATCATCCGCAAGGGCGTCCGCCTTTCGGCCGCGGCGCTTTTTTTCTTCGGCGCCCTGGCGTCTCCCCCCGTGTCGGCCTCCAGCCATCGGGAGGCGCCCTTCACGGCGAACCACCCCGCTGTCGACGACACCGATTTCTACATGTTCCGGGATCCGAACGATGCGACGAAGGTGAACCTGATTGCCAATCGCTTCGGACTCATCGAGCCCACGAGCGGACCCAACTTCGCCGGCTTCAAGGACGGGGCGCGCTACGACATCAAGATCGACAACAACGGAGATGCCATCGAGGACATCACCTATCGCTGGACGTTCAAGACGACCTACCGCCAGCCCGGGACGTTTCTCTACGCGCTGCCCGGCGCGACGACCGTGGATGACGCCAGCCTCCTCGTCGTCCAAACGTACTCGATCGACAAGATCCTGGGCCCCTCGGCCAACCCGGAAGCGGCTCGGGTGACTCGCATCCTCTCGGACTTCCCCGTCCTCCCCCCGAACATCGGACCGAAGACCTTTCCGCAGGGTTACGCAAATCTGACGGGTGGCTTGCATGATGCCGGGAACGGACGCCGCGCCTTCACAGGGCCCCGGCAGGATCCGTTCTTCGTCGATCTCGGAATGGTTTTCGACGCCATCAACCTGAACACCGCCACGGGCGCAGGACGCCCGGGCGTGGGCGTCGGGAACATGGGAGGCGGTAAGGACACGCTCTATGCGTACACCGTTCTGTCGACCACGATCCAGGTCCCGATCGCCGAGCTCACCTCCACGGGCACGCAGATCACCGACGTGCTGAATCCCGCAGCCATCATCAGCGCGTGGGCGTCGATCAGCGCCCCGGCAACAGAGACGGTGAATGCCAACGGCAGCGTGACCGCCTCCGGCGCGTTCCAGCAGATCTCGCGGCTCGGGAACCCCCTCGTGAACGAGCTGCTCATCGGCGTGGGCACCAAGGACATGTGGAACGCCACTCCCGTCTCGGCCGAAGCGCAATACAAGTCGATGGAGCTTCGCCCCATCCTCGCGACGTACCTGAATGTCCTCTTCGGGGTGGTGGTTCCACCCAACACCTCGGACCGCGCGGACATCCAGGCCGCCCTCTTCACCGGCCTTCCGGCAGCGCTCGGAATTCTCACCACCCGCCCGAACGAGGTCTACTCGGATCAGCTGCGCCTCAACACGGCAATCCCCGTCACCCCGTTCAACCAGGCCAGCCGCATGGGCGTGCTCGGCGGCGACCTCGCGGGTTACCCCAACGGCCGGCGCATCTGTGATGACGTCGTCGACATCGATCTGCGGGTCGTGGCCGGCGTGCTCTACGGTGCGGCCGGGGGCGCGAACGGAGCCCTGTACACGGGCTCTCCGAACAAGAATCTCGGCGACGGCGTCGACTCCCCGCAGCGCGGCTGCCGTTACGACTTCCCCTACATGTGGTCCCCCACCAGCGGCTTTGCCAACCTGCACACCCCCGACGTGAACCCGACCCATCCGGCCGGCGCAGCTGCCGCCAAGGCGGTCCTCGGCTTCCCGCGCGGAGCCGACGACCAGGAGAACGAGAGAACCGAAAGGGCGCACACGTCGTCTTACTGACCGGTTCGACGAAGACTGACTGACCGACTCGAGGACACGGCCGCGTTCGCGGCAGCCGTGTCCTCTTTTTCGTCATCTCCTCGAGGAGCTCCGCGACGCAGCGTTCGCTTCGTCAAGGATGCGCGACGGTACCAAATCCGGAAGGGCAAGCTCGCGCTTCGAAGCGACTGTCCCGCATCGCCAGGGAGCGTTTCGTAAACTACGCGTGCCATGCCCGCATCACCCTGTCCGTTCTGCGGCACGCAGTTCGCCTCCGGCAATTGCCCCACCTGCGCCGCATCCGCGCGGGGCGCCCGCGCGAGCGGTGTCAGCCTGCCTCGCCTCGCGCTCGCGGCCATTCTCATCGGCGCTGCCGTCTGGTTCTTCCGCGTGGGCCGCTCACCCGCAATGCCGAGCCCGGCGTCCTGGTTCCGGCCACGCGTGGCTCCCACCTTCGCTCTCGAGCCCACCGCCGTGCCCATTCCGGAGACGGCCAGCGTCGAGGAGCTGATCGCGGTGCTCTACACCGACGACGACGAGCGACGGGGGATGGCCGCCGCTCGGCTCGCGAAGAGCCCGGATAAGCGCGCCGTGCCGGCGCTGCTGTTCACCCTCGAGGACCGGACGCGGGCCATCCGCGGCGTGAATGCCGATACGCCGGGCATGGTGAATGGCGAGCCTGTCAACGCGTATGCCGGCTTCCTCGCTTTGCAGCGGCACCGCGTCCGGGCGCGTGCGGCCGAGGCGCTCGGTCAGGCGCTCTCACGCAGCGACGCGCCGGGAGGCGACGTCGGCTCGGCCGACCGGGAGAGCTGCATCGACGCCCTCATCCGCGCCGTGAAGGACAGGGACGAAGCGGTTCGTCGTACGTCCATCACGGCTCTGGGTGAAATCCACGATCCCTCGAGCCTGTCGACCCTGATCGGCGTGCTGAAGACGGGCGACGACTACGGCCGCCCGCTCGCCGCGGATGCGCTCGGAAACTTCACCGACCCGCTGCGCATTCCGGCCCTCATCGCGGCCCTGGACGACAAGGAGAGCGCGTGGCACGCCTCCTATGCGCTGGCCGCCAGCAACGATCCCAGCGCGGCGCAGGCGCTCTGGTCCGCGCTGCGGCGGCGCAGGTTCGCGGCCGTGTCCGGCGCCGGGGACCTCTTCGTGAAGCAATGCGCGCGCGCCGACGAGCCCATCCTCATGGCGCTCCTGACCGAGACGAACGAATTGAGCCTGGCGCAAAGCTTCGAGAAATCGTCCAACCCGAGGCTGCAGGCGGCCGCGCGCGCCTGGAGCGCACGGGTGAAGTGAAAAGGCGAGGCTTCGTTCGAAGCCTCGCCTGAACGTCAGCCCTTGCCGTTCCCTCGCGTCACGATTTTCCCACCGGCTTCCCTTCCGCATCCAGCAGCACGATCTCGCCGAGGTTCAGCTCGCGCAAGCCCGCCTCGATCTTGGTGCGATCGCCCACGAGCAGGAGCCTCGCGTCCGTTGCAATCACGTATTTCTTCTCCGCGGCGATCACGGCCGCGAGCGGAAGCCTCTCGGTCTCGTCCACCTCGCGCTGGAGCTCGGTCATCGGCAGCCCCTGCGCCCAGAGCACGCCCACCTGTTCGGCCACGCGGCCCAGCGATTCGAACTGCTGCGCGTAGCCGCGCACCCGCACCGCGCGTGCCTCGGCAAGCTCCTTGTCGGAGACGAGCTTGTCGCCGGCCAGATCCTTCAGCTCCTTGACGAACTCGACGATCGACTCCTTCGTCTTGTTCGTCTGCACGCCGCCGCCAGCGGACCAGTAGCCACCCGATGAATAGCCGGCGAGGGAGGAGAACGCTCCGTACGAATACCCCTTCGACTCCCGCAGGTTGAGGATCAGCCGCGTGTTGAAGCCGCCCCCCCACACCGCGTCCACGAGCTGCAGCGCGTAGAACTCCTCGGCGTTGCGACGGGGTGCCGGCAGGATCTGCGCGACCACCGTCTGCGCCGCATCCTGACGGTCCACGAGGTAGACCTTGCCCGCACTCGCGGGAGCGGGAGCGGGAATGGCGATCGGCGGCGCGGCCGCGCCGGACCACGCGCCGAAAGTGGACTCGGCCAGCGCCTTGGCCTCGGCGAGCGTCACGTCGCCCACGAACACGATGGCCGTGGAGCCCGGCCGGTAGCGGGCGGCGTGAAAGGCTTCCAGGTCGGCGCGCGTGATTCCCGAGACAGTGGACGGGAGCCCGAGCCCGGGCCGCCCGTACGGGTGCTCGCGACCGAACAGCAGCATGGAGCGCACGCGCAATGCGATGGAGTCGGGGTTGATCGACTGCTGCTCCAGCGTGTCGGTCAGGAGCTTCTTCTGTCGTGCGATCTCGCTCTCGGGGAAGGTGGGATGGAGCACGACGTCGCTCAGGATCGTGAGCGCCGGCGCGAGGTTTCGCTTGAGGACCTCCATCGAGACGGCGGCCGACTCGCGTCCCGCGGAACCCGAGAGCACCGTCCCGAGATCGCCGAAGGCGTCCTCGATCTCGAGCGCCTTTCGGGTCGGCGTGCCGAGGTCGAGGCTGGACATGGTGAGGTTCGCGACCCCTTCCTTCCCGGCCGGGTCGGCCACGCTGCCCGCGCGCGTCACGATGTTGACGGCCACCTTGGGAAGCTCCGGGCGCTCCACGACGAAGAGGTCGATGCCGTTCTGAAGGCGCGCCACTTTCACGACCGGCGTGGTGAAGTGCTTGTCCGTGCCGCCGGCCGGCTCAAGGGTGCGATCGAGCGCGGCGCCCTCGGCGCGGCCCGAGGTCTCGGGATGGAAGCGGACGAGCAGGCGGTTGCGGGTGTCCAGCCAGAGACCGACGTGCTCCTGGATGTCCTTGCCGGAGACGTTGCGATAGCGCAGCACATCATCCTGGAGCTTGCCGGGATCGCCGAGGAACGTGTTGTATTGATTGAGCACGTCCGACTTGCCGCCGAAGCCGCCGATGCGCTCGAGGCCGCTCACGAAGCTGTATTCCTGCTTGGTCTTGGCGCGCTCGAGCTCTGCTGGCGTGGGGCCGGTCCTGGCCAGCTCGTGCAAGACAGTCGTGACGAGCTCTTCGATCTGGGCGAGCGACGAACCCGGACGCGCGGTGGCGGTCACGACGAAATTGCCGGCGATCTCCGCGGACTGGTTGGAGGTGGTCACCGCGCTGCAGAGCTGCTTGTCGTAGACGAGAACCTTCGTGAGCCGCGCCGAGAGCCCGTCGGACAGGATCAGCGAAGCCAGGTCCATGGCCGCGTCGCCCGGCTCGAAATAGGCCGGGGTGGGCCAGGCCATGTAGACGCGCTCCTGGGGGACGCGGTCGTTCACTTCGAAGACCTTTTCGCTCGTGAGGTTCGCCAGCGCCCGCGCGGGGCGATCGAGGGCCGGCCCGGCGGGGATCCCGCCGAAATACTTCGTCACGAGACGCTTGGCCTCGGCCGGATCGAAGTCTCCCGCGATCGTGAGGGAGAGATTGTTCGGGGTGTAGTAGGTCTTGAAGAAGTCGGTCACGTCCTCCATCGAGGCGGCCGTGATGTCCTCGTGGCTGCCGATGACGGTCCACGAGTAGGGATGCCCGGCCGGAAAGAGGTTCTCGGTGATGAGCTTGAACGCGCGTCCGTACGGCTGGTTCTCGAGACTCTGGCGGCGTTCGTTCTTCACGACATCGCGCTGGTTGTCGAGTTTCTCCTTGGTCAACCCCTCGGTGAGCGTGGCGAGGCGGTCCGATTCCAGCCAGAGCACCGACTCGAGGTTGGTGGAGGGTGTGGTGATGAAGTAGTTGGTGCGGTCGTGGTTGGTGGTGCCGTCCACACCCCCCTCGAAGAGGTTCGCGCCCGCCTTCTCCGCGTAGACGAAGTACTTGCCCTTCGCGTTCTTGCTGCCCTGAAACATCATGTGCTCGAAGAGATGCGCAAAGCCGGTGCGTCCCGGCTTCTCGTTCTTGGAGCCCACGTGGAACCACTGGTTCACGTGCACGACGGGGAGCTTGCGGTCCACGTGAAGGATGAGCTGCAGCCCGTTGGGCAGCGTGCTCTTCTCGAACGCGAGCTGGGGCATCGGAGCCGCGGGGGAGGCGGCGTGCACCGACGCGGCCGCCCGGTGCTTGGTCCGCGGCGCCGGTTTGTCCTTCGATTCCGCAGCGTGCGCGGGCGGTACGAACAGGGTCAGCATCAGGGCGAGGGGAAGGAATTGCTTCTTCTTCAAGCGATGTCTCCTGCTGTCGTCATTCGAATCGAGGACGGCCGACCTTTCATTCGAGTGTATCAGTAGTGTAGTACGGTGGTGTCCGCGGTTCCTCTTTTGACTTGGCCTAGAACGGGCTCTTCGGAATGCGCCCGAGCAGCAGGGCCGTTCTCGCGCGGATGGCCCAGGTTCGATCCCGGCGCCGCACGTATCCAGGCTTCAGGCGCTGCTCACGCACCAGCTCGGTGAGCGCATCCTGGGCCGAGCGCCCCGTGCGCGGCCCCGTGGCTCCGAGCATCGCCGCTTCGGCCCAGCTGCCGCGCGCGTCGCCGGGACGCGACACGCGGTACGCCTGGATGGCGGTCAGCGCCTCGTCGAACCGGCCCTGCACGAAGAGAGAGCGCGCGAGGCCCAGGCGCGCCTCCGTCTGCCTCGCATCCCCCTTCAGCGCGTCGGCGAAAGCGCCTTCGGCTTCGGCGGCCAGCCCCACGCCCAGGAGCGCTTCGCCATAGAGACGGAAGATCTCCGAGGCGCCGTCCGCGCGCGGCATGATCGGGATCAGGAGCTCCTGCGCCTCGCGGAACTTCTTCCGCTCCACGGCCTCGCGCGCCAGATCCACCCGGGCGTCGAACTCCGCCGGGTTGAGCGCCAGCGCGTGCCTCGCCCTCCGGCGGTGTGCGGCGCGTCGGAACGGAGTGGCCACCGAGAGCGCGTGCCCCAGGTACCAGCGCTCCCACAGGTGGAGCGAGACGATCGCGATCAGGAACGACATCGGCTTGGCGCGCGATTCTATCGATGATCCTTCCGCTCTCGCGTCAGGGCTGGCGCTATGATGTTTTTCGGTGACGGCGAACGCGATTCCGAGCCAATCGATCCTGCTGGTGGGGGACGACAGCGGGATCGCCGATTCACTCGCGCTGTCCGTGGGCGACGACTTCGTGGTCGTTCGCTCCACCGACGCCTTCACCGCGCTCGAGCATCTCAAGACGAATCCGCCCCCCAGCGTCATCGTGCTCGACTTCGCGCTGCCGGTGCTCGAGGGGCTCGGGTTCCGCCGCACGCAGAAGAACGATCCGGAGATCGCCGCGATCCCCGTCGTGCTCCTCACGGCGCACGCGAACGACGAGCGCGTCCGGAAATTCGGCGCGGACGCCTACGTCACCAAGCCCGTCGACCTCGCGCTGCTGGTGCAGACCATCGTCGGCCTCGCGCGCGTCAGCTGAGCTTCGATACCGCCGAACGAGAGGGAGAGAAGAATGACGAAGGAAATGCCCGACCATCATGATGCCGAGCTGGTGCTGCGTGCCTACGAGCTGAGGCGAGAGAGCGTGATGCGCGATGCCCGGAACCTCATCAACGGCCAGTTCTGGCCCAAGAGCTACGAGGACCTGGTGGCCGTCACCAAGTTCGATCACCCGATGAACGCCTCCTACCGGCAGGTGGCCACGTACTGGGAGATGATCTACGGCATGGTGAAGCACGGCATCGTGAACGCCGATTACTTCCTGGAGAGCAACGGGGAAGGGTTCCTGCTCTTCGCCAAGGTCTTCCCGTATCTCGAGCAGTACCGCAAGGACATCTCGCCGTATGCCTTCACGAACGCGGAGTGGGCCACGAAGGAATGTGTCTACGGACGCAAGGTCTTCGCGATGTTCCAGGCGCGCGTGGCGCAGATGGCCGCGACGCGCTAGGAGTCTGGGCTCAGTCCACCGCGCGGTGACGCGCGAGCACCCAGAGCGAGAGCCCGTAGGCGAAGAGCCCGATCGCCACGGTGCCGAGCAGGACCGCCCCGTAGGGAAAACGCGCGATCGAGCGCAGCGCTCCCCCCGTGCTGCGCACCTCGCGTGCCCGAGAGAGCACTCCCGCCCGCACCACGAAGGAGCCGACGAGCATCACCACCAGACCGTGCGCCAGGAGGCCGAGCCGCGAAATGCGCAGGATCCAGCTGCGCTGCGACGAGGTCAGCTCGATGCGCGACAAGCGGTCCTTCAGCTTTCCGGAGAACGCCTTCACCACCTCGGCGATCCCCGCGCCCACGGCGATCAACCCTCCGATCACCAGGAGCGGGCGACCCCAGCTGTACGACAGGATCTGCCGCGCTCCGGTCCTCAGGAAGCTCGTGTCTCCGCCGGCGCGCATGTGCAGGAGGAAGCTGAGCGCACTGAGCCCCAGCACGAGCGTCCCCACGGCCCCGATCGCCTTGGCGATCACCGCCAGGGCTCCTTTGCCCCGGCAGAAATAGGCCTCCCCGAGACGGAAGAGGGAGAACGAGAAGAGCCCGCAGGCGAGGGCCGAGAGCAGGAATTTTCCGTAGGGCGCCTCGAGGATCGTGAGCAGCGCTTCGCTCGGCCCGGCCACGCCGCGGCCGGTCAGAAATGCCGCGCGCGCCGACAGCAGACCCACGAGGACGTACACGAGGCCGCGCGCGAAGAAGCCGAACCGGGCGAGGGGGTCGAGCCAGTCTCTGGCGGAGCGACGCATCGTCGAGGATCATACGGTTCTCATGTCGGCTGCTTACTGCGCTCTCGCGCCCGGTGATCCCTTTCACGCGCCCTATCACGGCGGGGAATACGGCTTTCCGCTCACCAAGGACGCCGAGCTGTTCGAACGCCTCGTGCTGGAGATCAACCAGGCGGGGCTCTCGTGGCTCACGATCCTGAAGAAGCGCGAGAACTTCCGGAGCGCATTTCGCGGCTTCTCCCCGGAGGTCGTGGCGCGTTTCGGGGCGGTCGACCGCGCGCGCCTGCTGGAGGACGCGGGCATCATCCGGAACCGGCTGAAGGTGGATGCGGCCATCGAGAACGCCCGCCGCGTGCTGGCGCTGCGCAAGGCGCATGGCTCCTTCGACGGGTGGCTCGCCGCACACCACCCGCTGCCCAAGGACGAGTGGGTGAAGCTCTTCAAGAAGACGTTCCTCTTCACCGGCGGCGAGATCGTGGGAGAGTTCCTGATGAGCATCGGCTATCTGCCGGGCGCCCATGAGCCCACGTGCCCGGTGAGCCGCGAGATCGCGCGCCTGAAGCCCCCGTGGCTGCGCGTGCGCTGAGCTTCGAAGAAGACTCCCGTCGGAAACCGCTCAGCCGGCCAGCGGGCGCCGCCGGCGGCGGACCAGCGTGACGGCCGCCGCCAGCAGCCCTGCGGGCAGCCACACCCACACGAGCTCGCTGCCCAGGATCGCCAGCCCCTCGGGAGAGAAGAACTCCGCGACGCCGATGGGGGACACCCGGATGGGGCGGAACGGAAAGAAGATCCTTCGCGAGTCGAAGGGCGAAAGCAGCGCCACACCGAGCCCGCCATTCGTGAGCGCATCCAGCAGGCCGTGGGAGCTGGTGGCGGCGAAGAGGTAGAGCCAGACCGCGCGACGGCTGCGGAGCGGCGCGGGATCGCGGAAGAAGATGCCGGTAAGAAGGGCGCTCCAGAGCGCCGCGAAGGCGAGCGAGTGGCTGAGCCCGCGATGGCCCCAGGGCGCGTCGTATCGAACGCCGAAGGAGAAGCCGATCACGTCCGCGTCCGGCAGGATCGCGCTGGCGATCCCGGCGGCCCAGAGCCTTCCCGCGCCGCTCAGGCGCCGCGCGGCGGCTCCGATGGCGAGAGCGGCATAGGCGTGGGTGAAGGCCGAGGCCATGAGCGGCCGGTCTACCTCGACGGAGGCGCAGGTGCAAGCGCACGGTCACGGACCGATCTCCTTTTCAGGGCTGGCCCCGAGTCTGCATCAGCGGGCTCATGTCGCAGCAGCCCAGGCCTCGCCCGATCGAAGTCCTTCCCCGTGACGGCGGGGGGCGGGACGCTCTCCCGCGCGACCTGATGGCCCTACGCGCCCTCGCGCGTCTCCTCGACGAAGCGGTCGCCATCCCGGGGACGAAGCGCCGCGTCGGTCTGGACGCGGTGTTCGGTCTCGTGCCCGGAATCGGAGATTTCCTGGGCGCGCTCTGCTCGCTCTGGATCGTGATGGGCGCGCTGCGGCATCGAGTCCCATTCCGGCACGTGGCGCGCATGACGTGGAACATCCTGGTCGATTCCGTCGTCGGCGCGGTCCCCTTTGCCGGCGATCTCTTCGACGTTTTCTGGGACAGCAACGTGTGGAACGTCGAGCTGATCGTGAAGCACCGGGACGTCACGCGGCCGCCTCGCACGAACGCGCAGGTGGGGCTGACCATCGGCCTGATCGCCCTGCTGGTGCTCGGCGTGCTCATGGCCACGCTGGTCCTCGTGCTCAACGCGGCCACTGCGCTCTTCCAGAAGCTTTTCTGACCGTCCCGGAGACGCCGGACGGCACCTGCCGGCGACCTCGCGCGTCTGGTCGCCTCGGCCCGTGGAGGTGGCCGCGGATCGATCGCGCAACTTCGTCATCCGCCGTACCCGCTTCACCCCTCGTTCAGCCAGCGCTCCCAGGCCTCGAAGTCGAACGGGCGGTCGAGAAAGCGTCGCACGAGCACGTCTGCGGGAGCCGAGCCTCCGGCGGCCAGGATGAGGTCGCGATAGCGCCGGGCGACCTCAGGGGCCAGCAGGTCCTCGCGTGAGAACGCGCTGAAGAGGTCCTTGGCGATCACGAGCGACCACATGTACGTGTAGTAAACGGCCGAGTACCCCTCGAGATGGCCGAACCCCGTGTGGAAGTGGGTGCCGGGGACGAACGGGAAGGGCTGGTACAGCCGCGTGAGGCTCTCGACACGCGCGCCCACGTCGAGCGAGGCCGGATCCTCGGCGTGCAGGGAAAGAGAGAGCCGGGCGAAGAGCATCTGGCGCCGCACGCCGAGCGCCTTGCCGAACTCGTGCGCCTGGCGCATGCGCTGAACCAGCGCGGCGGGGATCGTCTCGTCCGTCTCGTGATGGCGCGCGAAAGTGGCGAGCGTGCCGGCGTCCCAGGTCCACTCCTCGAGCATCTGCGAGGGCGCCTCGATGAAGTCGTGCTCGGTCGCAAAGCCGCCCACGCCGATCCAGCGCTGGTGCCCCCCGAAAAGAAAGTGCAGCAGGTGGCCGAACTCGTGGAAGAAGGTCACGACATCGGAGTGCTGCAGGAAACCGGGCCCGCTCTCGGAGCGCCCGCCGGGGAAATTGCACACCAGCGTGGCCACCGGGAGCCGCTTCCCGCTGGCACCGGTCTGCACGGGAAACGCGGCGGCGTGGTTGTACTTGTCCGAGCGTGGGTGCATGTCGAGGTAGAAGCGGCCGATGAGCCCCGACTCGCCGTGCATCTCCCACAGCTCCACGCTGTCGTGCCACACGGGAGCGCCCTCGATGCGGCGGAACGCCACGCCGAAGAGGTCGCCCGCGATCCGGAGCAGCCCGTTCTTCACCCGCTCGTAAGCGAAGTACGGCCGCACCGCCTGGGAGTCCGAGTCGTACTCCGCTCGTCTCAGGCGCTCGGACCAGAAGCTCGATTCCCACGCCTCGATGCGTTCGGCGTCCGGCACCACGGTCCGCTTGCAGCTCAAGAGGCGCGTGAATTCGCGCTCGGCCGCGGCGCGCGAGGCCTCGGCGATGCGGTCGATGAACTCGGCGACATTGCCCGCGCTCTTGACCATCTTGTCCGCGGTGATGAAGTCGGCCCAGGTGGGAAACCCGAGGAGCTGGGCCAGCTCGTGGCGAAGGGAAAGCATCCGCGCCAGCACGCCGTCGTTGGCGGGGAACGCGCGATTGTTGTACTCCATGAACATCCGCTTGCGCAGCTCCTCGTTCTCCGCGTAGAGGAGGACGGGGAGGGAATCGGGTGTGTCGATCGTGAGCGTGATGGTGCCGTCGGCGGCGGGCGCGTGCTGCGCGATGTAGTCCGCGGGGAGTCCGGCCAGCTCGGAGGCGTCGTGCACCGTCACCGTGCGCCGATCCGAGCGGATGTTGCGCAGGAACTCCTGCCCGATGAGCACGAGCTCATCACGCAGCTCCTGCACCCGCTGGCGTGTGGCCTCGTCGCGCGTCACGCCCGAGAGGCGGAAGTCACGCAGGGTCTTCTCCACGTAATGCCGCGTCGCGGCGTCCTCGTGCGAGACGTCCAGGGACGCGAGCGCGTCGTAGAGCGCGCGGTTCAGCCCGAGCCGGGCGGCCGCGGCCTGCGCCTCCTGACCGATCCGCTCGGCGGCCGCGCGGTAGGGCGCATCGGGGTGCACGTTGGCGACCAGGCCCGCGTGCGAGCCGACCGAGTCGATCTCGCCCATGGCGTCGTCGAACGGTTCGAGCGTGTTCTCGATGGTCCGGGAGCTTCCGGCTCGGAGCAGCCGCGTGATGATGCCGTCGGCGGAGCGAAGGCGCTCCCGCTCCCGCTCCTCGTACGGCTCGGGAGCGGGAGGGAGAGGTGCATCCACCGCGAGAGTGCTCACGATCGGCGATCTTAGTCTCCGAGGCATCCTCTCCGTCGGGGGAAGGGCCTCGCGCTGCGGGCGAGGCCCTTGGTAGACTGAGATCGAAGGAGTCGTTCGATGACGCTCGACGCCCCCGACCCGTCCGCCCAGACGCCTCCGCCTCCTCCTCCCGCTCCACCCCCGGTCGCCTTCGGCAAGGGACGAAACGTCGGCATGCTCGTTCTTTCCTATCTCTGGGCTTTCGCGCTCATCCCCTACCTCATGGAGAAGAATGATCCGGAGGTGAAGTGGCATGCCCGGCACGGGCTGGTGCTCCTCGGGGCGGAGATCGCGCTCTGGATGGCGCTGATGTTCACGAGCTTCATCCTGCACTTTCTCTTCCTGCTCTATCCGGTGTACTGGCTCGCGGTGCTCGTGCTGCACGCGGTCCTGATCTCCAAAGCGCTCTCCGGAGAGAGGATGCTGCTCCCGGAGATCTCGAAATACGCCGATCGCATCTGACCGTCGCCTGCGCCGCGTTCAGATCATCTCGGGAACGCGCGGACGCTGACCGGATTCCTTCTCAGCGGAGGGAGCAGGCGTCGTCCTCGCAGGCCTCGCTCCTTCCGAAGAGGCGATAGCGGCTCCGGGCGATGACCGCGTAGAGGCGATCGAAGAGCCACCGCAGGCCAGGCACGTAGTACACGCGCGCGAGCTGTCCGAGAACGGGCCGCGCGATGACGAGGCTCCGCGCGATCGCCTCGGCTCCGCCGAAGACGCTCCCGTCCCGATCGACCACCTTCAGCTCGCGCAGGCAGGCCTCGTACGTGAGGCCCGGGAATGCCGCCAGCGCGGCGTCATCCTGGAACGAGACGCTCGCGAGCCGCCCGCGCGAGAAGCGCGAAAGTTTTCCCATCTGCGAGGTACAGATCCGGCAGCGCCCGTCGTAGAGAGCGACGGGCTGGCCGTTTGCCGGCGGCGTCGTGACCAGGCGGCTCACGGGCGGGCCCCCTGGGTGGTCGCGGGAGCGAGCGGTTCATTCCGGCCTGCCGCGCCGGCGTCCGCGAGCCCGAAGCGGATCAGGAGCTGGGCGAGGTAATACGTCGAGAGGATCGCGAGCTCGGGATGTGGCACCGTGAGCACCCAGCGACTCAGCGCGATGAGGCTGTCCGAGAGGGCGAAGAGGCTCGCTCCCGCGAACATGGCCCACGACGCCACCTCTCCGCGCCGCGTGACGAAAGCGCGGATCGTGGCGCGCGCGAGCATCGCGGAGATCACGGAGAGATAGACCGCCACAGGGCCCTTCAGGTCGGCGGGCACCCGCGGCCAGAGCAGCTGGAGCATCCCGCCCCACAGCAGGATCGCGGGGAGGCAGGCCAGCAGCTGGGCGGCGGGGCGCTCGCGCTCCCAGCCCATCGCCGCGAGGTAGCACACGTGCGCCACGAGGAACGCGGCGATCCCGCCCACGAAGACGAACGCGATCACCTCGTCGCCGATCAGCGAGGCCGCGAGGCCGAGAAAGAGGAAGCCGTGCCGGCGTGTGAAGGGGCACGGCAGGCCCACATCCCAGAGCAGGACGAGGAGCGGAAGCGCCTTGAGCACGAGCGCGACCGGTCCCGGTCGCAGCTCGGCCAAAAGCGTGGCCGCTCCCGCGGTGAGGAGGTAGAGGAAGAGGGGAGCGGTGCGCATCAGTCTGGTCTTCGGCCTCGTCGCGTCTTCGTTCAGCCGCTCGGCTCGCGGCTCAGGCCGCGCTCTGGGGAAAACGTGGAGACGACCGGCGCGTGGTCGCTCGTGCCCACGTCCTTCCGCACGACACACGTGGTGGCGCGCGCGGCCAGGCGGCTCGACGCCAGCACGTAGTCGAGGCGCCAGCCGATGTTCCGCTCGCGCATGCCGCGCCAGGGCGCCCACCAGGTGAAGAGCGAGTCGTTGTCGGGGTCGAGCGCGCGCCCCACGTCCACGAGGCCTCGCGAAAGAATCTTCTCGAGGAGGTCGCGCTCCTGCGGCAGCTGGCCGATCACGCACTTCCGTTCCTTGGGATGCACGTCGCGGTCGGTGCGCGCCACGTTGAGGTCTCCGCAGAGCATCAGGTCGCGCCCTTCGGCCTGCGCGTCTGCGGCGAAGCGTTCCATCGCCTCGAGGAAGCGGATCTTCGCCTCGAAGTCCTTCCCGCCGTTCGGGACGTAGATCGAGGCCACTGCCAGATCGCCAGCCGTGGCGATGACGATGCGCGTCTCGTGATCGAAGTCCGGATGCGACATGACGGGCTTTTCGGGAAACGCCTCCTTGCGAAGGTGCAGGCCGACACCGGAGTACCCCTTGTGCCCGTGCCACGTGCACCAGTACCCCTCCAGCGCGCCGAGTGAGGCCGGCACCTGCTCGGGGGCGGCCTTGAGCTCCTGCAGGCAGAGCACGTCGGGGCGCTCACGCTCGACGAGCTCCAGCACCTGCGCCTCGCGCGCCCGGATGCCGTTCACGTTCCAGGTCGCGATCTTCATCGAGCCTCTTTGTACGTGACGCGATAGATCGCGCCTGCCTTGTCGTCCGACACCAGCACGGAGCCATCGGGCAGCTCGAGCACGTCGACCGGACGGCCCCACGCCGACTGCCCCTGCAGCCACCCTTCGATGAAGGGCTCGTACGACACCGCGTGTCCTCCCTCGAGCCGGACCTGCATCACGCGATAGCCGATCTTCGAGCTGCGATTCCAGGAGCCGTGCTCGGCCATCAAGATTCGCCCTCTGTACGCTGCCGGGAACATCGAGCCGCGATAGAAGCGCATCCCCAGCGCGGCGACGTGGGGTCCGAGATTCCTCTCCGGGGCCACGAAGGCCGTGCAGGGGCGCTCGGCGCCGAATTCCGGATCCGAGATGGTGCCGCCGTGGCAGAAAGGAAAGCCGAAGTGCAGCCCGGCACGCGGCGCGCGGTTCAGCTCGTCGGGCGGCGTGTCGTCGCTCAGAAGGTCCCGCCCGTTGTCGGTGAACCAGAGCTCCTTGGTCTCGGGGTGCCAGTCGAAGCCCACCGTGTTGCGAATGCCTTCGGCGAAGACCTCGAAGCCGCCGCCGTCCGGCCGCATGCGCGTGATGGCGGCGTAGCGCCGCTCCTTGGGCTTGCACACGTTGCAGGGCGCGCCGATGGGGACGTAGAGCAGCCCATCGGGACCGAACGCGATGAACTTCCACCCGTGTCCTTCTTCCGTCGGGAGCGCGCTCGTCACGACCACCGCTTGCGGGGGAGAGTCGAGCTGCTCCTCGATCCGGTCCAGCCTCAGGATCCGGCTCACTTCGGCGATGTAGAGCGAGCCGTCGCGAAACGCGACGCCGTTCGGCATCCGCAGCCCCTTGGCAATCGTGACGACCTTGTCGGCGCGCCCGTCGTGGTCCTCGTCCCTCAGCGCATACACGGCACCGGGGCTCTCGCGCGTGCCGACGAAGAGCGTTCCCTTGGCGCCGAGCGTCATCGAGCGCGCTCCCGGGACTTGGTCCGAGAAGATGGCGATGTGAAAGCCCGGGGGCAGCTTCAGCGCAGCGAGCTGGAGCCCCGCTGGGCCGGAGGCGGCGAAGCACGAGAGCCCCGCGAGAGCGGCCAGAGCGGTCACGGCGAAGGCGAATGGCGGTCGAGGTCCGGATCGACGCATCGCCCCATCGTAGAACGGGTGAGCCCGAGCTGCCATCGGAGCGGGCGGAGCTTCGCGTCTCAGAGCGGGGCAGGGCGCGCCGAGCGAACGGCCCAGCGCAGCTTGGCCGAAGAGGAGCGCGGGTTGTCTCGCCGCTCCGCGTCCCCGGCGCGGACCACGTCGGGGGCGACCTCCGCGTAGAGACCCTGAGCGAGCGCCGCGCGAAACGCCTTCTTCACGCGGCGGTCCTCTCCCGAGTGAAAGCTCAGGATCGCCGCGCGTCCGCCCGGGTTCAGGCAGCCCGGGAGCGCCGCGAGGAAAGCGTCGAGCGCCGGCATCTCGTCGTTCACGAGAATGCGCACCGCCTGGAACGTTCGCCGGATCGGGAGATCGCCCTGCTCGCGCTGCTCGCGCGGCGAGAATGTGGCAAGCACGCCGCGCACCGCGTTGGCGAGCTGCGTGGTGGTGCGGATGGGCCCGCGCGAGCGTGCCGCCACGATCGCCGCCGCGATCTCCCGCGCGCGCGGCTCGTCGGCGAGCTCGGCCAGCGCTTCTTCCAGCGCGCCCCGCGGGATGCGCGCGAGCAGCCGTTCGGCCGAAGCGCCCTGCTCGGGATTCATCCGCAGATCGAGCGGGCCCTCGCGCTTGAAGGTGAAACCCCGTGCGGGATCGTCGAGCTGCATCGACGAGACGCCGAGGTCGGCGAGCACCAGATCGACTCCCGCGAGCCCCTCGTCGGCGAGCAGGCGGGGAAGCTCCGCGAAATTCATCCGCCGCGTCGTGAACGCGGCTTCGGGCAGGCCCGCCGCGCGCAGGCGCGCCTCGGCACGAGGCAGCTCGAGCGGATCGACATCGAGACCGATCAGGCGGCCGCCGGGCAAGAGCAAAGGAACGAGCGCCTCGGCGTGCCCGCCGTGCCCGAGCGTGGCATCCACGGCCACCTCGCCCGGCCGCGGCTTGAGCACCGCGAGGATCTCGGCGACGAGGATCGGCACGTGGGCGCCCGCGGGGGTCTTTCCCGAGGCCAGCACCTTCTGCACCGTCTCGGGGAAGCGCTGCGGGTCGCGCTCCTTGTATTTCTCCCCGAACGTTCTCGGATGGGTCCCGGCGTAGCGAACCCGTCGTCGCGGCCTGGCCGGCGGGGCCGGCGGATCAGGGTCCGCGCTCATCTGCCGAACGTGAGCGCGCGGCCGGCCGCGCCGGGGAGCGGCACACCCAGGAGGCGCGCGAGCGTGGGTGCGAGGTCGTAGGGCGTGGTGGGCTCGCCGGACTCGCCCGCGGGAATGCCGCCTCCCCAGAAGATCAGCGGCACATGGATCTCGCTCTCGTAATGCGAGCCGTGCCCCGTGCCGCGGACCGCATCCCAGATCATGAGGACGCCGGGATTCGGGATGAGGATCGCGTCCCCCGAGCGCCCCGCGAAGTAGTCGTTGCGCGCGAAGAGCCCCTCGCCGTCGGTGGGCCAGCGCTCCTGATCTGACGCCAGGAGCACGTCCTTCACCTCCTCGCGGAAATGACGGAGCACCACGCGACGGACGACGGCGTTCAGGTCCGCGAGCGTGACGCTGCGGCCCGCCGCGCCGCACGGCCCCGCGATGCTCTGCATCGGGAACGCGCCGCGGTCGTAGAAGATGTCCCACCCGTCGCCACCCCGGATGGGGCGCCGTGCGGGATCCAGGCAGAGCTCCTCGTCGAGAAGCCGGTTCAGGCGCACGACGTAGGGAGGAATGCCTCCCCGCGGCTCCGTGCCGATGATGAGCCGTCCCCCCGTGTACGACTTGTCGCGCTTCTGCGCGGCCTCGGGAATGAGGGCGAAGCCGTGATCGGCCGACAGCGCGAGCACGACGCTGCCCGCAGGGTAAGTCTCGTCGAGAGCGGCGAAGAGGCGCGCGAGCTGGAGGTCGAGGCGGCGCAGGACGTCGAGGTTCTCGTCCGATTCACTCCCGTAGTAGTGCGAGACGGTGTCCTGGGCGATGAAAGAAACGGAGAGGAGGTCGGGGGCGCTCCCGACGCCCCGGCCGAGCGCCAGCTCCTCGTCGGAGAGGAATGCGAGCGCGAGGTCCATCGTGAGCTCGTCGATCCAGGGGCTGTAGTAGATCCCGGAGAAATAGCCGCTGGTGTTGCGTCCCAGGTCGTGATCGGGGCCGAGGCCGTTGATCGGGTTCTGGAACTGCTCGAGGTTCGGCGCGGGTTGCGGCAGCGCTGTGCCAGTGGTGCCGCTGGGGGTCACGGGGGACGGCGGGGCCAGCTTTCTCCAGACGAGGCCGAATCGCCCCCGCAGCATGTTGCCCGCCTTCCGGGAATTGAACGACGCGGCGATGCGCGCTCCGGCAGTCCCGGTCGGCGTCGCCGCGTCGTAGGCGGAGGAGCTGGTGAAGCGTCCCGTCGCCCTGTCGAACCAGTACACCGCGTGGCGCGGATCCTTTCCCGCGAGAAAGATGGCGGCGCGGTCTTTTCCCCCCAACGAGACCACCCGCGACGCGGGCTTGGCCTCGACCAGCCGATCGCCCAGCGTGGGCACGCGGAGCTTCACGGGGCCTGGCACTCTTCCTGTGGCCGTCACCTGATCGGTGCAGTAAGTCTGCTGCATCTTTCCTTCCGCGTCCGGCTCGTACCAGTGGTTCGCCACGATGCCGGTGAGTCGCGGGGGGCTGCCCGTCCCGAGCGCCGCGTGCCCCGGCCCCGTCTCGGTGTTCAGATGCTGATAGCGTGCGGCCGTTTCCTTGAACCCTTCGCCGAGCAGCCGCTTGAGCCCCGCCGTGTACCAGGGGCGATACGAGATGAGCCGCGACCAGGAGAGCCCGTCGACCGAGATCAGGATCGCCAGGCGCGGCGCCTTGGCTTTGCCGTCCGGGGCGCGACGCGCCGGCGCGCCGGCCAGGCCGCCGCAGGGCGACACGATGAAGGCGAGGGCGAATGCAAGCGCCGGCAGGCGGAGCCAGGACGAGCGCTTCTTCGACAAGGGAACCTCCAAGGCGTTCGCGATCTTCCCATGCGGCCGCGGACCGTAAGATAACTTCATGACGCGTGCGGGAATCGTCTTGCGCCACCTCCGGGCGCGGCCGCTGCGCACGCTGCTCACGGTCGGCGCCTTCTCCTTCAGCGTCGGGCTGCTCGGATTCCTGCTCGCGCTCAACGAGGCATTCCACCGGGACTTCTCCCCGTACACCGCGCAGCGCATCGTGGTGATGGGGAAGGGCTCTTTCCTGGACCGGCTCCCGCTGGCGTACGAGGCGAGGATCCAGAAGCTCGAGGGCGTGCTCGGGGTGGCTCCGTTCGATTTCATGATCGCGGGACGCGGCAACATGAAGGCCGAGAACCAGGTCAACGTCACCGGGGTTCCCGCCGAGAAGCTCCTCGCGATCTATCGCGAGGCGAACCTCACCGACGCGCACCGGAAGGCCTGGCTCGAGGATCCGCGCGGCGCCATGGTCGGCGGGATGCTGGTGAAGAGGTTCGGCTGGAAGGTGGGAGACCGCATCGTGCTGGTGGCTCCGGTGCCGGGCGGCGTCTTCGAGACCACGGTGCGCGCGGTGATGCGCTACGAGACCGACAACGGGGTCTACCTCCACCGGCGCTACTTCGAGGGGACCACCGGAAACGACCGCGAGGCGATGATGTTCTGGGTGCTCGCCCGCACGCGCGAGGCCGTGCAGCCGCTCACGGTCGCCATCGAGCGCGAGCTGGAGAACGCGCCGGCGCCGATCCGCGCGATGACGGAGAAGCAGTGGCAGCTCTCGTGGCTGCAGATGATGGGGAGC
>JBDSFL010000487.1:0-8285 GCA_039919545.1 Thermoanaerobaculia bacterium
GCGGAGGGGCAAGACGCCACTCCGCCCGTTGAAGTAGGGTGGGAACCGAAGCTATCGCCCGGAGCCCGTACAGCGGGAGCTACTGGAACTCTCTGCGGAAAACAGGAAGTCGAAGTCGGCGGAGTACACGAGGCGCGCGGGGATAGCAGGACCGAGCGGAGCGCGCAGCTCACAAGGGTTCCGTGGGCGAGGCATCGTGGGGTTTTGGGAATTCGGGAGCGGCAGGTTCGTCCGCACCGAAGAAGTCGTCCAGGATCCGGTTGATCAGCACCGTCATCGGGACCTTCTTCCCGGTGCGACGGTGGTGCTCGAGCTTGAGCTGGTAGAGGCGGCGGACGTTGCGGTCCTCGACGCGGGGCGAGTAGAGGCCGTAGCTGCCCGGCACAGCGGGCCTCACGATCTCTCGGGCTCGTCTGGGTCGCCCTGGAGCGACGCGACGACGAGGCCGCAGTGATCGCAGACGTCGTCGGGCCCCTCGTAGTGGAGCTCGGTGTTTGCGACACGCCAGGCGGGGTCCTCGGTGGTCAGCGGGTCCTCGACCTCGCGGACGTCGTTCAGGCACGCGGCGCAGAGCCAGGAGGCGTCTCGCGTGATGTAGAGAACGGGAACGAAGTCGCCGGGAAGCAGGTCACGGAATCGGCCGTCCGGCTCGAGGAAGTCGGCAGGGAAGCGTGGCATCGCGTCACCAGGCCTCGCCGTCGTCGGGCTCGAGCGTCTCGCCCGCGTCGAGCGGGTCGAAGGCCTCGGGACCGTCCTTCCGGACGCTACATGCGGCCCAGCAGCGGTCGCAGAGGCGCGAGTAGTAGCAGCCGAGCGAGTAGCGCGCGATGGCGCCCTCCTCGCCGCACTGAACGCAGTCGAACCTTGGGAGGAAGGTCATCAGTAGTCTCCTTCGCGGTAGTAATCGGATGCAGTGATGCAGGTGTCGGCGAACTCGTCGTCCGGCTCAGCCTCGGTCTTGTAGGGCGGGACCTCGTCCTCGCCGAGGATCTGGGCCGCGCACGCCTCGCAGAACTGGACGGGCTCGTCGGTCTCGGGGTCGTCGTAGAGGCGGACGTCCGTGGTGGACGCGCACTCGTCGCAGGTCATGGCTCCTCCTTCAATGCTTGAGGTAGGTGACCGGGACGAGGCGATCGTCCCAACAACGGCGGCAGTCGCCGCAGTTCGAGGGCGTGCGGAGGGACTTCGGGCAGGTGGCGCTCGCGTGGTCGGTGGTGACGGCGCTCCCGGCGCTGAACCCGGGGAGCTGTGGCGGAGGGTCGCCGATCCGGAGGGCGCTCGGCCGCACGGCGACATTCGGGAGGGCGGCGAGGCGGCGGAGAGCCCGGAGGAGCGGGTCGCTATCTCGGCGAGGGTGGCCCCGCACCGCCCAACTGTGGGTCGGCGCCCAGAAGCGGACGAGCGGCAGCGCGGTCGCGACGGCGATCCACACCTCGACGTAGGCGGCGCTGAAGAAGTCGCCCGCGTCGTGGATGCGGAAGTACGGTTCCCCGCGGAGCCGAATGTGCTCGACCATCACCTGGGCGAATGACCCCGCGACGAGAGCGCTCCTCGTCCACGAGAGCCGCTCGGCCTGGGCGCGCTTGACGCCCGGCCAGCGGTAGCGTCCCCGGCCGTCCGCGTAGCACGCGGCGCAGACAGAGCCGGGAGTGAACACGGCGCCTGGGCAGGTCGTTCGGGCCGGGAGGCTGAAGGACGGGGCCGGGATTGCCGTCGTCTCGGTGAGGAGCTTCATCGGTGCTCCTCACGAGCGCGCCGGGGTGAGGATGAAGACGTAGATGAACGGCGGGAGAAGCCGGAGGGTGGCATCAATGCGCACGCTCCTTCCTGGCCGCGCGTGCGGCCGATGTGCGCACGTGACGGGTGCGGGGTTCAGTCGAAGAGGGAGACCTGGATCACGGAGACGGCGACAGGGACGCGTCGTATTCGTGCACGGGCGACCTGGCGCCCAGCTGCGACCTGCTCCCAGAAGCGACGCCGTTGCGCCTCCTCCTCCGAATCGACCGTGATGACCGGGAGGGCGGCGACGGGCACCAGCAGCGAGGCCGCCGTGGTAAGGGGTTCGATTGATGCCTCGGGGAGCGCCGCAAGCGGGATCGAGGCCGCGATCGGCGGCAGGAGCTGGATGCGCCGGGCGATCTCGAACTGCACGTCGCCCGTGACGCGTTTGAGGAGTTCTGCAACATCAGTGAAGCGAGCACGACCGTCGATGGCGTGCCGGATCGCCTCCGACTTCTGGAGCAGGATCTCGTGCATCACTTGGTCGATGGTGTCGCGCGAGAGCAGGTAGGAGATCTCGACCACGCGCGTCTGGCCAGGCCGGTGAACTCGGTCCTCGGCCTGCTCGGTGGCCTCAGGCGAGTACTCGAGATCGACGAGGATCACATGGTTCGCGGCCGTGATCGTGAAGCCGCGATTCAGGCAGTTAAGGCCCGCCACAATCGCGTACGTGTCGGGGTCAGCCGAGAACTGCTGGATGAGCCCGAAGCGCTTCGAGGTGGGCACGTCCGCCGTGATCGGGAGGATCTTGAGGCCGGCGCGCCGCAGGTGCGTGACGATCGCGGCCACCATCACGCGCAGGCCCGAGAACACGATCGCCTTCTCGCCGCGGTCGGCAGCGGTCTTCACGAGCTCTCTGACCTTCTCGAGCTTGTTCCACGTGTCGGCGACGAGGACGCCCCGGTCGAGGTAGTCGACGGCCACGGGGCAGGTCGCGGCGTAGCGGAGCTTCCAGAGGGCATTCGAGATCACGCCCATGTTCGGGTTGCCCTCGTTCTGTCGCATGGCCTGCTGGATCTCGCGCTGGGCCCACTCCTGGTAGTCGGCGTAGAGCTTCGCGTGGTCGCGGTCCGGGGTGAGGAGGTAGATCTGGCGCCGCTTCTCGGGGAGGCTGAAGATGTCGTCCTTCCTGCGGCGGACGGTGAAGGCGGCGAGGAGCCGCCAGAAGCGGTTGAGGTTCGAGACTTCAGGGAGCAGCTTGGCGCGGCCCTCGCTCAGCGTCTCCTCGAACTGGCGCGTCACGAACTCGTACGTCCCGAACTCGTCGAGGAATCTCTTCGCCCCGCCGCGGTAGGGGTACGGGAAGAGCGGCGTGTCGAAGCCGAGCAGCCACGAGACGTTCCAGAAGACGTCGATCGGGTAGCCCTTCATGAGGGTCCCGGTGAGGATGAGGCGGCCCTTCGGCCGGAAGGCACGGACGGCCCGACCGCGGAGCGTGTTCTTCGATTTCGCGACCTGGGCTTCGTCGACGAGCACGGCGCCGAAGAGCTTCGTGAGGCGCTTGTAGGCGGGCCACTGGTGGGAGTCCGGGGACGCGGTCCATGCCTGGTAGCCGCAGGCGCCGCAGTGCCCGCCGGTCCAGGCTGGCCCCTCGCCGCACGTGGGGCACTCGGTGATGACGTCGGCGTAGGCGCGCTTGCAGACCGTGCAGCTGGCCTTGCGGTTCTCGAGCACCTCGTGCTGCACCGAGCCGTCCTTGGCGAATGAGCGGCACGGCCAGGCGTCATAGATGCGCGGCCCTGTGAGCGCGAGGAACTCGTAGGAGGTGACGAAGAAGGTGGTCTGCTCCGGGAGAAGTCTCCTTCGCTTCTCGTCCTGGAGTTTCGAGATGGCGTGGTGAGAGGTGAGGCGCGACGCGGGGAACCCGAACTGCGTGAGCTCGTTCAGCCAGTTATCGACGAGGGAGGACTGGCAGATGACGAGCACGCGCTTGAAACCACGAACGCGCGCCCAGGCAGCGGCCGTGACGGTCTTGCCGCCACCCTGCTCGTAGCCGAGGTAGCCGACCGGCTTCACGGCCATGCGGGCGACGTCCTCCTGCTGGTAGGGAAAGAGGAACGGACATTTGAGTGCGACCTCGCGGCGGTGCTGCTCGACGGCGCGCGGGGCGACGGACTCGAGGTCGGGCGTCTCCGGGAGGGCGAATGCAGTGGTGAGGCGGGTGACGTCGCCGAGGTCGACCTCGCGGAGGACCTGCGGGCCAGCGTCGGTCTGAACCGCGAACGAGAGGAAGCCGCGATCGACGGTCGTGGTGAGCTGAATCTCGCGCTTGGCGTCCTCGTCCCACACGGTCTCGACCTTCGCGACCTCGCGATGCCGCACCCAGGACGGGCGGAGGTGGTAGGACTTTCCGGCGGTGAAGAGGACCGTCTCGCCGTCTCGCACCGTCTCCTTCGCGGTGTAGGGCCGATCCTCGATGTAGGCGAGCCGCTGGTGGGCCTTGGGGGCGTAGATGGGGGTCCTGAGGAGCCGGTAGCGCTCCTGGAGCGACGCGAGGCGTGTCCGGTCGCGCTCGGCCACGGACGCTCGGAACCCGAATTGCTCGAGGGACGCGAGCGCGGACGACGCTCCGAGTGTGATGAGGGATGCCGGGGATAAGGTCGCGGTCACGATGCCGTGCTCGATGCCGCGCACCGGGTCGAACGCGGTCACGGTGGCATCGAGGAAGGCGAGGAGGCCGGCGGCGTCGGGAGCGGCCGTGACACCGCGCGGCGTCACGCGCACCGCGTCGGAGGGCGTGACGGTGAAGAGACGAGAGAGGACGGGCACCGGAGGCGGGGTGGAGACCGCGACGCGGGCGTCCGGATCGAGCGCGTGGCGGAATGCCTCGCGCAGTCCGTCGTGATCCTCTGCTTCGACCGTGCAGCGATGCGGAGTCCATGCTGAACCGAACGGCCGGTACGATTTTCGTGCAACCACGAGGTCGGCATCGAGCGTGATGCCGTACTCGTCCTGGAAGAGGCGCGGGAGCGTAACCTGCAGGACTCCCTCGAAGTTGGCGAACAGGTTGTCGCGGAGCGAGCGGTCCTTCAGGTTCTCGAACGTGGACGTCGGGACGATCGCGACCAGATACCCGCCGTAGGTGACGGCGCGGGCGCACACCTCCAGCGTCGCGCCCTGGCTCTCGAGGAGTCCACCGGAGGTCTCACAGGTCCACGTCTCACCGGGATCGGGCGGCGTCCAGAAGATCCCGTAGGGCGGGTTCGTGAGCACGAGCGAGAAGCCGGAGAGGAGATGGCGGTAGTCGAGGATGTCGCCTGTACGGACCGACGCGCCGCCGAGGTCCTTCGCTGCGTGACGGGCCGCGAGCTCGTCGAGCTCGATGCCGAGGATGGCCGCACCTGCCGCGCGCCAGGGCGCGAGGAGACGCCCGGAGCCGCACGTGGGGTCGACGACGGAGAGGCCCTCCGCCCCGCGCTCGGGTAGCACAGGACGGAGGAGCTCGGGGAGGAGGGGCGAGCCAGGTGGGGGTGAAGTACTGCGCGTGTTTGGAGCGGCTGAAGAGCCGAAATGAGAGGGCGTGGTTCGCCTCGCGGCCCGCGTACGCGGCGCCGTCGAGGAGGGCGGCTTCGGACACGGGTGGTCCTCCTTCAATTGGGGTGCGGGGAGAGGAGTGGCAGAGGTCGAGGGCGAAGTTCAAGCTCGATCGGCTCGTTCGCGAGCCGTTCGAGCGTTCGCAGGTAGGCACGATGGACGGCGAGGACGACAGCGACCCGCGGACGGAGGCGCAGCTCGGCCTCCTCGTGGCCGCGGCGTACGACGCCCGGGCCGATCGTGTCGCCGCAGGTGTGGAAGGTCGTGATCCAGGTACTGCCCCAGAAGAAGGTGACGCGGATCGTGCCGGGCACGCGCCCGTCGGTGAGCCGGACGGTGAAGCCGAGGACTTCGTCCATCGGCGTCACGCAACGTGCCTGATCGTGCCGAGGCAGCGGCGGCACGGGATCCACTGGCGGCTCCCGGTGGCGCAGAGGTTGCCGGGGACGCGCTGGCGGCCGCAGCAGCAGCGGCCCGTGATGACTGCCTTCTGGCGCGCCTTCGTGCAGGGCAGGCAGACCGACCAGTGCAGGGCCTCGATCGGGTTGAGGGACTTGCCGCAGCCCTCGCAGCTCACGGAACCTCTGGCGTATCGCGCCAGGTGCTCGCGGAGAAGGGTGTGAGGACGAGGACGTAGCGGCGGTCGCCAATCGAAACGGTATCGAAGGGGCGTTCGGCCGCGGACGCTTCGAGGTAGAGGCCGAGGCTCTCGTCGAGTGCGGGCGACTCGGCGATTTGGAAGCCGCTCACGTCCGAGACGGCGATCGCCTCGAGGTGGTGGTCGATGCCGTTGATGGTGAGGACGCCGTAGAGCCACGCCTCGGGCGCGGCGCCTACGTCTTGGCCCGCGGGGTGGAGGAGGTCGTCGGGGAGAGTGAGGTTCACGTGGTCCTCCGTTCGTGTCGTTGTCGTTGGGAGTCATGGGCAGGAGCAGGGTTGGAAGCGGGCGTCGTCAGCAGGCGAGGAGCCGGGCGGCGTCGTCGCCATCGAAGTGCGACGGCAGGTCCAGGACGACGAGGGCGCTCTCCGTGAGTCCCTGGTCGCGGATGGGCGTGAGCCGACGGCCGGGTACGTCCCAGTTCTCGGTGATAGCGCGAGCCCGTACCGCGAGAGCCGCAGGCTCCGTGATGGCGCCGAAGCGCCGCGCGACGTACTGGAGCGCGAGGAAGAGCGACCCAGGCGTGGAGCCGGCGAGGAAGGCGAGCTTGCGGGCGGCGTCGACTCTGTAGTCGAACCACGGGTGGCGCCAGGCGGTCGCGATGCGATGGCTCCCGTCCCGCCCACCGACAACGACCCAGTCGCTGTTCGGCAGGTCCTCCTTCGCGAGCGCGGTCCGGCCTGCGACCTGGACGAAGACGGGGCCGCTTCGGCCCGGATCGAACCAGCGGTAGACGGCGTAGTCCTTGCCGTTGATGACCGCGTACGGGCGGCCGCCGATCGCAAAGAGGTGCATGGCGCCCCTCGCTCACGAAGCGGCCGCGAGCGTGCGGGCCTCGACCGGGACCGCTTGGCCGGCACGGAGGATCTTGTCGGCGGACCGGAAGATCCGTTGGGCGGAGTGGTCGGGCAGGGCCGTCCCGCGGCCGTACCACGCCTGGATGTAGCCGCGCGCGTACTCGGCTCCGGGAAGTTCCAGCGCGTCGAGGCAGAGGAGCGCCACGGCTTCGGCCTCCGCCTCGGTGAGCGTCCTCGGCAGCTCGACGCGGTCCACGCCCTCCGTGACGCAGTGGCCGAGGAGGATGTGCCCGAGCTCGTGGAAGAGCGTCTTCGCCGGCAGCTGCGCGAGCGGGCTCACGGCGACAGTGCGGCCCCGCGCGTAGCCTTGCACGTTGCCGTCGCTGTGCGTGAACGGGACCTCCTGCATGCCGAGCACCTCGAGTGCGCGGACCTTGTCCCACGCCGGGATCGGCGTGTCCGCCGGCGTCGATTCGCCCTCGGTCTGGGCGAGCACGAACCAGTGCGGCTTCCAGAGGAAGATCGTCCTGGCCGCCGGGTCGAAGCTGACGGGGACCTCACTCTCTGGGTCACCGTTGGACCGCTCCTTCACGGTCACGGGCATGCAGAGGCTGATCGCCCGCTCGCCGCGTTTCACGCGGCGGCCGAGGTCGTTCCACTTGCGGACGGTTCCAATCGGACCGGGCGGTATGCCGCGGCCGATGCACTGGCAGAGCGCTGCCACCTGGTTTCCGAGTGAGTAGCCGTGGAAGCGCCGGTACGCCTCGAGGATGAAGCCGGGTCGCTCCACGGCCTCGATCAGGAGCTCCGACCAGTTTGAATTCGTGGGTCTCGTCATGCGCGTTCTCCTCCGTTCGGGGATTCAGGGCGAGGGCGCCCTCGGGCGGCCGGCGCGCACCGATGGCGGGTGGCCGTGCGGCTGCTGCCGCGCCCGCGGCAGAGCCGCGGGGGGTGGTGCCGCGCCGACCGCCAGAGAGGGTCCTCGCTGTCCCTCGACACGGAGGGACGCGCAGACGAGTCCGAGTTGTGAAGGGACGGCCGGCTACCCCGGTGGCGCGCTCACTACAACGGAGATCGAAGCCGTCCGCGAGAGGGTGTGATCGGGTCGTGCAGCCGGAGCAAGCTCCGGGGCCACGTCGAGCGAGCTCCGATCACGTGGAGCTCTTGTGCTCGGATGGCACATCGGGCGACCGGCTCCGTAGCCCCGCACTGCGCGAAGAGGGTGCAGACGATGCCGGGGTGGACAGAGGCGATCGGGAACGGCCGAGTGCTAGTTTTGTGATACTTGGAAGCCAGACGCGCGGGAGGACCTGACGCGGTTTGGGATGCAGATCTCCGGTGGCTCGCCGCCGCTTGCGATCGACGAGGCGGCGGGACAACGACCTCGAGGGGAAAGCGTCACCCCTTGCTCTTCTGTACGAGGCCACGAAGAGTAGGACCCCGATCGCCGAACAGCTCCTCGAGAATCCCAGCTTCGATATCGGTGCAGTATCCACCTCTCAGGTGGGGTCCACTAC
>JBDSFL010000498.1:0-12529 GCA_039919545.1 Thermoanaerobaculia bacterium
CCGCTCATGCAGACGGGGTCGGTGCACTCGTAGCAGGACGTGGGAATCAGCCAGCTGCCGTACTTCAGTCCTTCGCGGATGAAGCGCGGCGTGCCGCCGTGCGTCTCGGCGCAGCCGCGCACGCAGTCGTCGCAGCGCGTGCAGGTCTCGAGGTCGATGAGGAGCACCGACTCGCCGTGGATGAGCCCGGTTTCCATGGCCATCTGCAGGTACTCGGCGGAGATCGGGTCGCGCGAGGCGCGGCCGCGCTCCTTGAGCCGCCCGACAGTGACCTCCCAGAGCTCGTTCTCGATGCCGGGCGTGCTCTCGAGCAGGACGTTGAAGTCCTCACGCGTGAGCTTCACCACCTCGACGTGCTCGAGAGCGGAGAGCGTGAAAGGCCACGGCTCCTCGAGCAGCAGGGCCGCCTCGCCGGCGAAGTCGCCCTTGCGCAGGTACGTGACGGCCAGGTCGCTGTTGCCCACGCGCACGCCCACCTTCACGTAGCCGCCGCGCACGAGGAAGAAGGAGTCGGCGACGGAGCCCTGCTCGACGATCACCTCGCCCGGCTCGAAGGTGAGGAGCTCCACCTTCGACTTGAGACGCTCGACGAAGCCGGGGTCGCAGGACGAGAAGAGGGGCACGCTGGCCAGGTGGCTGCTCAGCGTCCGCTCGCGATAGCGCCGGTCCACGAATTCCTTGAACGTCTTGGAGCCCCTCTGCATCATGCGCAGCGCCGGCGTGCGGATGAGGAGGCACTCGGTGGCCGCTTCGGCGACGACGGTGGCCGAGACGGGATAGCGCGAGAGGGCGCTGATCTCGCCGAAGAGCTCCCCCTTCTCGAGCACGATCCGCTGACCGCGCACGATCTCCGCGGGCATGTCGGTCAGGATGATGGTGCCCGAGAGGTCGGGACGCCCCATCGCCCGCGCCGCGGGGGGCTTCTGCATCAAGGCGCGCGCGCGATCGGGCATCGACGGCGCGCGACCCTTCTCGGAGGGAACCACGGCCTTCCCCTTCTCGCGGTACGTGGGGAGGTCCGCCGGAAGCGGGGCGCCGGGGAGATTCTTGAGGAAGATCTGCACCACGCCGGAGACGATGTAGTACGCGGTGTCGCTGTAGTCTCCTTCGCGCAGGATCGTCTCGCCGACGGCATAGCGGTTCACGAGCACGTTGGATTGAAGCTTCTTGAGCGTGGTCTCAGGCATTCCCGCGAAGATCGGGAGCGCCTTCATCACCTCGATGGAGACTGGAACGAGCTCCTCGGGGTTGACCTTCTTCTGTTCTGCGCTGGAAAGATCGGTGGTGGCCATCAGGGCTTCTTCTCCTTGGAAGAGGACGGGGACGCGGGCTTGGGCGTCGGGCGCGGCGAGAGAGCCTCGAGCTCGAGCTCGAGCACCTCGTCCTGGAGCCGCAGGAGCTCGGCATCGGGCCCCTGGTACTCCACGGTGCCCACGGCAGGCGGCGCGGGGCGGGCGTCGAGCTTCTTGCCGGACCGGATCGCTTTCTCGAGCGAGCCGAGCACCTGTCCACGCGCATAGGCCGCTTCGGACACGGGGCCCTTCGGCGGAGGCGAAGCGAGCGGCGGCGCGGGGGGAGGGGGCGCCACGGAGGCGGCGGGTGTGGCCACCGGCGCCTCGGAAGAGGGCGGGGGCGGAGCGGTCGTGGCGGCCGGTGCGGGCTCGGGCTTCTTTGGTTCGACGGTGGTCGGGAGCGGGGCGGACGCCGCAGGAGCAGGCTTGCTGTCCGGCTTTCGCGTCGGCTCGGCTTTGGGGGCGGGAGCGGCAGCCTTCGGTTCCGCCGTCGGCTGCGGCGCCTTCGGTTCCGCGGCGGGCTTGGCGTCGGCGGGCTTGGCGTCGGCGGGCTTGGTGTCGGCGGGCTTGGCTTCGGCCGGCTTGGCCGCAGTCGGCTTGGCTTCGGCCGGCTTTGCATCCGCCGGCTTCTCGGCCTTGGGTTCGGGCTTCGTCTCGGCCTTCGGCTCGGCCGCCGCGGCCCCGCCGGAGACCCTGGCATACGCGGCTCTGCCGGCGGCCCCGACCTTGTCCTTGTCGACGGCTTCCTTCCAGTGCACGACCTGACCGAAGGTCTTCTCGCGCAGATCCCAGCCCACGCCCGAAGAGTGCCCGGCGGCAACGAGCTTCTTGTCCTTTATGTAGTGACACGCGTAGCACATCTCGGCGAGAACCTTGTAGCTTCCCCCTTCGCCGACGCGTGTGTCGTACATGCCCTGGCCCACCGCCTGTTTGTAGGCCCCCTTCTTCTGGTGCGGCTCGAGGTACGCGCTGCCGGGCCCGTGACAGCTCTCGCAGCTGACGCCGAAGCTCGCATCGCCCTTGAAGACGGTGGCGTGACATTTCACGCAGGTGCCCTTGAGGTCGTACACGTCGGCCAGGCCGATGGCCTTGGCGTACCCCGGGGACTTCTTCTCTTCGAGCTGTGCCAGGGCGTTGAGATGCCCTTTGGGGCCTTCCTTCTTCTCGGCCCATTCCTTCTGCGGATCGTGGTCGTGGCAGCTCGTGCACTTGTTCGGCCCGACGAAGTCGAACGCGGCCGCACGGCCCGAGGCGCCGGCGAGCAGAAGGAGGACAAGCGCGAGCCGAGATCGCTTCAGAACACCGGTCCGCGTGATCGCCATGTCCCTCCTTCGATGCCGACCGGCCTGGAAAAAACTCACGAAAAGTCGAGCTACCCTAGAGCGGCCCCCGCTCCGCTGTCAAGAAATCCGCAGCGAAGTGTTGTCGGTCAGCGAATCGTTCTCACGCTGTGGTGCGATTCATCACGAAGGTTTCCGGAATCCCTTGACACCGCTACCTGCGCGACGACATTCTTGAAACATGAACCCGAAAAACGCGGTGCGTGATCACGTGGCCCCCGCCACCAGCGTGGGCCCTCGCCTCCTCGTTGCGTCCCTGGTCCTGTCGCTCGGCGCCGGGCTCGCGCCGCAGCCGGCCGCGGGCCAGGAGCTGCTCTCGCCCCGTCTGCGCGACGCGGGCGGACCCGCCCAGGCACTCTCCGCCGCCGACGTGCAGGGAATCATCACGGCCGCGGCGGGGGCCATCAACGACAGCACGATGGCCGTCGCCGTCGTCGATCGCGCGGGGACGATCCTCGGCGTGTGGGCGCGCCCCGGCGCGACCGGCGCTGCGATTCCCGCGGGGCTCACCCGGGCGCCCATTCCGGACATCGCCGTCTCCACGGCGCGGACGACCGCCTACTTCAGCAACGATCAGGCCCCGCTCTCCTCGCGCACGGTCCGCTTCATCAGCGGCATCCACTTCCCGCCTGGCATCAGAAACACCGCGAACGCGCCGCTCTACGGTGTGGAGAACATCAACCGCGGCTGCACGCTCGACGTCCTCGGCCCCGCCATCTTCAACTCGCCCATCGATCGCGCGCGGAGCATCGACGGCACCCTCGACCCGGTGAACAACCCGTGCAATCCGCAGAGCCAGAAAGGGTGCGCGGTGGGCCTGCCGATTCGCGACGACGAAGTCAGCCCGAGCAAGCTCCTCTACCGGCTCGGCATCTCCACCGGCAAGACCGACCTGCGCGATCTGACGAGCGGCGAGGAGCTCGCCGTCAATCCCGGCGGCATCCCGCTCTTCCGGAACAACAAGCTGATCGGCGGCGTGGGCGTGGCCGGCGTGTCGCCCGAGCGCGCCGAGTTCGCGGCGCTCGTCGGCGCCATCACGGGCGTCACCGGAATCACCACCGCGATCAACTTCCCGAACCCGCTCCCCTCGCCGGGCGCCATCTACATCGGCGGGCTCAAGCTCCCCTTCAAGAACGAGGGGTCCGAGAATCGCCCGGACGGTTCGACGGCGGGATCGATCACGACCGGCTCCTTCATCATCGGACCGCTCTCCGGACGGCAGGCCCCCGAGACCTACACCATCGGTCCTCGCGCTGCAGTCACCGGCACCGCCAACAAGCTCACGCTGGCCGACGTCACGCGCATCGTGAATCAGGCCAGGGCGCAGGCCGACCTGACGCGCGCCGGCGTCCGCCTCCCCCTCACGCAGAAGGCGAGCTTCATCATCGCCGTGACCGATCAGGGGGGAAACATCCTGGCCGAATACCGCCAGGTGGACGCGCTCTTCGACGCCGTGGACGTCGTCCCCTCGAAGGCCCGCAACGCCTACTACTTCTCCACGCGCGAAGGTTACGAGGTCTTGAAGAGCTACCTCGGCGAGTTTGCCAACTACAGCTGGACGCCCGATCCCCCGGCCGGGCAGGGCTGGGCTCTCACGAGCCGCACGCTGAGCTTCGGCGGCCAGCCGCTCTTCCCCCCCGGCATCGACCTCGAGTCCCCGCCGACACCGGGCCCCTGGTTCGGCCTCTTCCTCTACGACACGCGCAATCCCTGCACCGAGGGAAACGGCCCGAGCCGCGGCGGCAACCGCGCCTTCCTGAATCAGAACGGCATCACGTGGTTTCCCGGCAGCGTGCCGCTCTACAAGAACGGCGAGCTCGTTGGCGGGCTCGGCGTCAGCGGCGACGGCGTGGAGCAGAACGACCTCGTCTCCGCCGCGGGAGGCGCCGGCTTCGAGCCCCCGCCGAGCCTCCGCGTGGACAACAGCTTCATCACCTACAACGGAAATTCGATCCGGCTTCCGTACCTGAAGTTCCCCCGCAACCCGAATTTCTGAGGGTTCCGGCCACATTCAGGACGTGAATCTCTAGGAGGCTCATGCGACGCGACTCTCGGGCACTCCTCCTCGCCGGGTTGGCGACTCTCGTGCTGGGATCGGCACGTGTACACGCACAGGACCCGCCCAAGGACAACACACCGAAAGACACCGTCCCGCTGCCGGACCGGTGGCGCATCCAGTTCCCGGACTGGAACCGCACGGTGAAGCGCAACGCGTTCGATCCGTACAATCAGAACCCCCTGAAAGGGGACTACGCGATCCCGGGCACGAGCGGGCTGTTCTTTTCGCTCACCGCCATCTCCGACACGCTCTACGAGGCGCGCCAGATCCCGGTCACGAGCGATGTCGCCGCGGCGAATCCCTTCTCCGAGGAGTTCTTCGGAAAGGGAGATCAGCGTACGTTCGTCCAGCAGGTGAGCCTCACGCTCGACCTCTTCCACGGCTCCACCACGTACAAGCCGGTCGACTGGGAGCTCCGCGTCACGGCCGCCGGAAATCTGAATGTCCTGCAGACGAAAGAGAACGGCATCGTCAACGTGAACCCGGCCCGCGGGACCGACCGGACGGATCGATTTCTCGGCCTGCAGGAGGGCTTCGGCGAGGTGCGGCTGGCCACGGTGTCGCCCAACTTCGACTTTATCTCCGCGCGCGTGGGCGTGCAGGGCTTCAACTCCGATTTCCGCGGCTTCATCTTCAACGACAACAACCTGGGCGCGCGACTCTTCGGCACGCTGGCCGCCAACCGCTACCAGTGGAACGTCGCGGCGTTCAACCAGCTCGAGAAGGACACCAACAGCGGCCTCAACGAGCTCGAGATCCGCGGACGGCAGATCGGTATCGCGAACTTCTACGCGCAGGATTTCCTCACGCCCGGCTACACCACGCAGGTCTCCTTCCACTACAACCACGACAAGGGCGAGCGGAAGTACGACAACAACGGGTTCCTCGTGCGCCCCGCTCCGATCGGCACGCCCCGCGATCACGAGCAGAAGGTCTACTACGTGGGCTGGACGGGTGACGGCCACATCGGCCGCCTCAACATCAACCATGCGTTCTACCAGGCCCTCGGCACCGACGAGTTCGATCCGATCGCCGGGCGCGAGGTGAAGATCAACGCGCAGCTCGCCGCGCTCGAGCTCTCGATCGACGCCGACTGGCTTCGCTACAAGATCTCCGGTCTCTACCAGTCCGGCGACTCGGACCCGACCGACGAGACGGCCCGCGGATTTGACTCCATCTTCGACAACGTCAACTTCGCGGGCGGGCCCTTCTCGTTCTGGAACCGCCAGTCGATCCGCCTCACCCAGACGGGTGTGGCGCTCGTGAACCGCAGCAGCCTCCTGAACAACCTCCAGTCGGCCAAGGAAGAGGGGCAGAGCGAGTTCGTGAATCCCGGCCTCATCCTGGCCAACATCGGCATCAGCGCCAAGCTCACACCCAAGCTCTTCGTGGAGTGCAACGCGAACTACCTGCGCTTCGCCAACGTGGAGCCGGTCGAGACGGTGCTCTTCCAGAACGAGCTGCCGCAGGACATCGGCATCGACGCGAGCCTGGGCTTCCGCTACCGCCCCTTCCTGAACGACAACGCCATCTTCGTGCTCGGCGCGGCGGCCCTCTTCCCCGGCAAGGGCTTCAAGCGCATCTATGAATCCAACTGCGACGTTCCGGGCTGCCGGAACCCCTCCGAATCCACGCGCTATCAGGCCTTCGCCTCTCTGACTCTCACCTACTGAAACGGAGATGCCGATGCGTCCGCTCCGCGCCCCCTTCCTCACGCTCTCCCTCGCGCTGGGCCTCGTGGCCGTCTCGTCCAGAGCCCGGCTCCTGGCGCAGGCCCCCGAGACGAAGCCTCCCGATGCTCAAACCACCGCAGCGCCGGAAGCCCCCGCGAGGCCGGAGCAGGATCCGGTGGCGCTCGCCAGCGTGGGCTGCCTCTCGTGCCACACCGGAATCGAAGACGCGCACGAATCCAAGTCGGTACGCGTCGGCTGCACCGACTGCCATGGCGGCAAGGCTTCGTTCGTGGCTCCCGCGGGGCTGGGACGCCGCTCGAAGGAATACGCGCGGCTGAGGCGCGAGGCGCACGTCGCCCCGACGAACAAGAAGCTCTGGAAGAGCACGGCGAACCCGGTCCGCTCGTACACGGCGCTCAATCAGGAGAGCAGCGCGTTCCTGCGCTTCGTGAATCCAGGCGACCTCCGCGTGGCGCGTGAATCGTGCGGCAGCGGCAAGTGCCATCCCAGCGAGGTGACCAAGAACCGCCACTCGATGATGGCGCACGGCGCGATGCTCTGGGAGGCGGCGCTCTACAACAACGGCGCGACGCCGTCAAAGCGCGGGATCTACGGCGAGTTCTACGGGGCCGACGGCAAGCCGCAGAGCCTGCAGGCCACGCCCAGCGACGACGCCAAGAAGAAGGGAGCCCTCTCCCGCCTCGATCCGCTCCCCCCCTGGAACATCTCGCAGCCCAGCAACGTGCTGCGCGTCTTCGAGCGCGGCGGGAACAAGCGGGCCGACACCGGCATCCCGAACATCTTCGAGGAGCCGGGCGCTCCCGAGTCCAAGCTCTCCAATCGCGGCTTCGGCACGCAGCTGCGCACCGATCCGGTCTTCCTCGGCCTGCAGAAGACGCGGCTGCTCGATCCGACGCTCAACTTCATGGGCACCAACGACCATCCTGGCGACTACCGCTCCTCGGGATGCACGTCGTGCCACTTCCTCTATGCCAACGACCGCGATCCGCTCCATTCCGGGCCGATCGCCAAGTACGGAAACCGCGGGCTCTCGGCCACCGCCGATCCCACGATCCCGAAGGACGAGCCCGGGCACCCCATTCGCCACCGGCTCACGCGCGCCATCCCGTCCTCGCAGTGCATGGTGTGCCACGTCCATCCCGGCACGAACGTGCTCACGACGTACTACGGGCAGACGTGGTGGGACAACGAGACCGACGGCTCGGTGATGTATCCGAAGACGCAGGTGTTCCCGACCGCGAAGGTGCGGTCCGAGCGGCTGCTCTCGAATCCGGAAGAGGCCTCGATCCGCGGCTTCTGGGGGGACGGGAAGTTCCTCGAGAACCTGACCGACCTCAACCCGCAGCTCAAGCGCACGCGCTTCGCCGACTATCACGGGCACGGCTGGGTCTTCCGGGACGTGTTCAAGCACGACGACAAAGGGAACTGGCTGGACGCCGACGGCAAGATCGTGCCGGACAGCGATCCGAAAAAGTTCGACAAGGCGGTCCACCTGAAAGACATCCACCTCGAGAAGGGGATGCACTGCGTGGACTGTCACTTCGCCCAGGACAACCACGGTGACGGCAATCTCTACGGCGAAGTGCGCGCGGCGACGGCCGTCGAGTGCGTCGATTGCCACGGCACCATCGACAAGAAGGCCACGCTCACGCTGACCGGGAATGCGGGCGGGGGCGAATCGGTGAAGAACTCCCCCACGCCTTTCGGCCCGCGCTTCAAGGTGCGCGGCGGCAAGATCATCCAGCAGTCGGCGGTGGACCCGGACGTGAAGTGGGAGGTCGTGCAGGTGGCCGACACCATCGACCCCGCCTCCGCCGTCTACAACGAGCGCTCGCGCCTGGCCAAGACGATGCAGCGCGACGCCACGACGTGGGGCTCGGTGCCGGCCGACTCCAAGAAGCTCGCGCACGACAGCTCCAACATGTCCTGCTACGCCTGCCACACGGCGTGGGCCCCTTCCTGCTTCGGGTGTCACCTGCCGCAGCGCGCCAACGAGCGCACGGCCAGCCTGCACAACGAGGGGAAGGAGACGCGCAACGGCATCACCTACAACTTCCAGACGCTGCGCGACGACATGTACATGCTCGGCCACGACGGCGCCGTCAAGAACGGGCGCATCACGCCGATCCGCTCCTCGTGCGCCGTGCTCGTGAGCTCCCAGAACGCCAACCGCGAGTGGATCTACCACCAGCAGCAGACCGTTTCGGCCGAGGGCTTCGCCGGCACCGCCTTCTCCCCCTTCACGCCGCACACCGTGCGCGCCAAGGAAACGAAGACCTGCACCGATTGCCATGTCTCCCAGAAGGGGGACAACAACGCGAAGATGGCCCAGCTCCTGATGCTCGGCACCAACTTCTACAACTTCATCGGCCGCTACTGCTGGGTCGGTCAAGGCAAGGAAGGAATCGAGGCCGTCGTCGTCACGGAGCACGACGAGCCGCAGGCCGTCATCGGCAGCGACCTCCACAAGCTCGCTTTCCCGGACGATTTCCGGAAGCACCAGGCGCGACAGGGACAGCTCGAGAAAGCCTACGAGCACGGCGGCAACGCGCTCTCGCTTCAGCTGCGCGGCGAGTACCTTTACGTGGCCGGGGGTAAAGGCGGCCTGCGCGTGTACGACGTGGCCAACATCGACAACAAGGGCTTCTCCGAGCGCATCGTCACCGCGCCCGTCTCCCCGCTGGGGCAGAAGTTCTACGTGAAGTCCAAGGCGGCGACGGCCGTCGCCTCGCCCACCACGCTCGGCGTCGACCCGACCCGGGCCAAGAACCCCGAGAACCTCGAGGGGAAGATCCACCCGATGTACGGGTATCTCTACGTGACCGATTCGCAGGAAGGGTTGATCGTGGTGGGTGCCGCGACGCTGCTCGACGGCGATCCGACGAACAACTTCCTCAAGCGTGCGCTGACGTGGAATCCCGACGGCGTCCTGAAGGGGGCCTCGGCCATCACCATCGCCGGAACCACGGCGTACATCTGCGCCGACGCGGGCGTGGTCATCGTGTCTCTGGAAGATCCGCTGAAGCCGAAGGTGCTCACGAAGCTCGGACGCCCCTGGCTGACCAAGCCGCGCGCCGTCGAGGTGCAGTTCCGCTACGCCTTCATCATCGACCAGACCGGACTCAAGGTCGCGGACGTGACGTTCCCCGATCAGGCGCGCGTGGTGGCCGGAGCGAGCGTGCCGATCGAGGGGGCGAACGATGTTTACGTCGCCCGCACCTACGCCTACGTGGCCGCCGGCAAGAACGGGCTCGCCATCATCGACGTGCAGAAACCGGAGGACCCGGTGCTCGAGCAGATGTTCACCGCCAACGGCGCCATCAACGACGCGCGGCAGGTGAAGATCGGAATGACCAACAACTCGCTCTTCGCCTATCTCGCCGACGGCAAGAACGGCCTCCGCGTGATCCAGCTCCTCTCGCCCGAGCAAAACCCCGAGATCTGGGGCTTCTCGCCCAAGCCCACGCCGCGCCTCATCGCCACGAAGAAGACGCACGGCGAAGCGCTCGCCGTTTCCAAGGGGCTCGACCGCGACCGCGCGGTGGACGAGAGCGGCAACCAGCTCAGCGTGTTCGGACGCCGCGGCGCGCGCCCCTTCGACCTCGAGGAGATGCGCCGGCTCTACATCGTGAACGGCAAGCTCATGAGGGTGTCAGACAGCGCGCCCAGCAAGCCGCTGGCGCTCACGGCCGAGCGCTCTCTCGAGCCGCCGCCCCTGCGCCTGCCCGAGCCGAAGCTCATCGCCGATGAAGACTTCGTCGGGCTCGTGCGCCGCGCGCCCGCGGTCGAGCGGTCGACCGGGACCCATCCGGGCGGGACGGATTGATGAATTGGCGAAACTTTCTGGTGAGACGAGACCCGGCGGAGCGCCGCGCCCGAACGGAGTCCCCGGCCCGAGCGGAGAACCCGCAATCGTGACGGACGAGATCGAGAAATTCGACCTGCTGGTCCTGGGCTCGGGGCCCGCGGGCGAGAAGGGGGCCGCTCAGGCGGCCTACTTCGGCAAGAAGGTGGCGCTCGTGGAGCGCTGGGCCGAGCCCGGCGGCGTGAGCGTCCATACGGGCACGCTTCCCTCCAAGACGCTGCGCGAAGCGGCCCTCTATCTCACCGGCTTTCATCGCCGCGAGCTGTACGGCATGACGCTGCGGCTCGACAAGAAATCCACGCTGCGGCAGCTCACGGGGCGGCTTCGCGACGTCACCGAGCGGCAGACCCGCCAGGTTCAGCGCAACCTGGATCGGCATCAGATCACCGTGCTGCGCGGGCAGGGGCGCTTCCTGGATGCGAAGACCGTCGCCGTGTTCGACGCGGACGACACCATGGGACGCCGTCTCACGGCCGACGTGATCCTCATCGCGGTGGGCTCGTCGCCGCTGCCGCCGCGCGGCATCTCCTTCGATGATCCGGATCTCGAGAACTCGGATCAGGTGCTGAACCTCGACCGCATCCCCGAGACGCTCGCGGTGGTGGGCGGTGGCGTGATCGGCTGCGAGTACGCCTCGATCTTCGCCGCGCTCGGAAGCCGCGTCACGCTCATCGAAGGGCGCGACCGCCTGCTCGGTTTCCTCGACGGGGAGATGTCCTCCACGCTCAGCGTGGCCTTCGAGCGGATGGGCGGAGAGATCCTGCTCGGCGACAGCGTCGAATCGATTCACCGCCAGGAGAACGCGACGTCCAATGCGCTGCGCCTGAAGCTCAAGTCGGGCCGGGTGCTGAAAGCCGACAAGGTTCTCTACTCCGCCGGACGCAAGGGAAACACCGACGGGCTCGGCCTCGAGGCCGCGGGCATCACCTTCGACGAGAAGGGGAAGATCGGGGTCGACGCGAATTTCCAGACGAACGTCCCCGGCGTCTACGCCGCGGGCGACGTGATCGGCTTCCCCGCGCTGGCCGCGACCTCCATGGAGCAGGCGCGCGTCGCCATGTGCCATGCGTTCGGCTTCCCGTTCCTCACCTCGGTCTCGAGCCTCTTCCCTTACGGTATCTACACGATCCCCGAGATCTCGATGATCGGGGCGACGGAAGAGGAGCTGAAGGCCAAGGGGATCCCGTACGAGGTGGGGCGCTCGCGCTACGAGAACAACGCGCGCGGCCAGATCATCGGCGACCCCGACGGGTTCGTGAAGCTGATCTTCACGCCCGACACGCACAAGCTGCTCGGCGCGCATCTGATCGGCGGCAGCGCCACGGAGCTCGTCCACATCCCGCAGATGGTGATGGCGCATGGCGGCGGGCTCGAGGAATTCCTCCACGCCGTCTTCAATTTCCCCACGCTGGCCGAGTGCTTCAAGTACGCCGCCTACGACGGACTGCAACGGCTCGCCCATCGCAACGAGGCCGCGAGCGCGCTGTCCGAAGGGCGCCCGCCGCGCGAGAAGCTCGCGGCCACCTCGATCCCCCCCGCGGGCCGGCCGTGGGCGCTCGGGATGGATCTCACCGGGATCGTGTCGCTCGAGCCCCGTCCGGTGACGGTCGCTGCGATGGACCGCTGGCGTCGCGTGCGGTTCCGCACCTGGACATTCGATCCCACCGGTGAGCGGCTCGTCTCGGAAGAGATCGCCGCGGAAGGCTTCGTGCTCGCCATCGGAGGCCCGCAGGGCGTGGCCCCGGCGGGCGAAGATGCGCGCGCCTGCGACCGCGCGCTGGCCGAGCAGGCCAAGGCCGCCCGCACCCGTCTCGGCGCGCCGGACGGAAAGGCGAGCCTCGCGATCTTCTCCGCGCTGAGGAAGAGCGGGCTCGGCCTGCTGGGCGAGGCCGCACACGATGCGACTTCGATCCTCGAGGTGAGCCCCGAGGATCTCTTCCGGAAATGGGGGGGCGCCCGTATCCCGAAGAAGAGCCTTCCCTCCGGACGCCGCTCGCGTTTCGACATCCTCCGCGGCCTGGGCCTGGAGCTCCCCGTCGGAGCCGACGCGATCACGTACGACCAGCTCGATGCGGCGGCCGCCGCGTACGCCGCCTACCTGTGGTCCACCGGACAGGCCAAAACGATCGGAGACATCCCCGAGGTGGATCCGAAGACGAACCGAATCCTCGAAGGGCTCGTCGTCACCGTCTGACCTAGTCCTCGCTAGGAGTTGGTCTTGATCGTTCCTCTTGCTTCCTCTCGGTCGCGAGAAAGCAGATAGCCGACGATCAAACCCA